>CAYWBA010000111.1:0-9309 GCA_964455955.1 uncultured Planctomycetota bacterium
GTGGCACTCGGCCCGCAGCGTGTCGAGGATGTAGAAGCAGTCGGGCTTCTTGATGTCTTCGAGATTGAACCCGCCATAGGAGGGCTGCAGCAACTTGCAGAACTTGATAAACTCGTCCGGGTCCTCGGTATCCACGCATATCGCGTCCACATCCACCCCGCCGAGGTACTTGAAGAGCAGCCCCTTGCCCTCCATCACGGGCAGTCCCGCCTCAGGGCCGATATTTCCCAGGCCCAGCACGCGCGTCCCGTTGGAAACCACGGCGACGCGGTTGCCCTTGTTCGTGTGCTCGAAGACCTTGTCAGGGTCTTTCTCAATCTCGCGGCATGGCGCGGCCACGCCCGGCGTGTACCATATCGCGAAGTCGCTGAAGTCACGGATGCAGCACTTGGGCGCCATCTGGGTCTTGCCCTTGTAAAACTTGTGAAGCTTCATCGCTTCCTCGGCCGGCCTGTTTGCCTTTGCCACCAAATCGTCCTTGTCAGCCACGGCGCACCTCCAGACAGAAAAAGAGTTGTTGATAGTTTAAGATTTCGTATGTATCACCCGGCTGGCAGGCGGTCAAGCTTTTTGCCGAATTTCAGATCGAACAGGCTAAAAATCTCTCTCTTTTCTCTACCACTGCAACACCCCGCGTACTGCAGAAAACAGCATCGTTTCAGCACTTGCTCTGCGGCGCACATTGTGGTATAATGCACCTGAGATGAGAAAGGCCATCTACATCCTTGGGTTATTTGTACTGCTTGTTCTTGGCAGCGGATGCAACACTCTTTACCAGATAGCTTTGTTCCGCGACATCTTCGGCCATGAGGAAGATGACTTTGATACGTTCCCCTTTATCGGCGCATGGAACGACCTGGCCCCCCTCCCCGACACGCGAGAGTCAGCCTGCGACATAGTCGGCACCAGTATTTACCTCTGCGGAGGGCAGAACTCTTCAGGCGCTCTCGACTCTATCCTTGCCTACGACACTGCCGGCGACACCTGGTCCGCGGCGCTCTGCTCGCTGCCCGCGCCGACAAGCGGCCATGTATGTGTTACTCTTGATGACAAGATTTACATCTTCGGCGGCTCAAGCGCCGCCGCCTGGGCTTACGACCCCTCCAATGACTCTATCGCGGCGGTAGCTGCCCCGGAGGCGACTTTCTACGCGGCCGCATGCGCATGCGAGGGGAAAATCTACTATTTCGGCGGGGCCCTCGCATCCGGCTACACTGTCGCATCCACACAGGTTTACAACCCCGGGAGTGACACATGGTCCGCGGCGGCTGATATGATACAGTCCCTCGCGGGCGCATTCTGCCAGCAGGTCGGCGGGAAAATCTACCTGATAGGAGGATACCACAACCCCTCTGCCGGGCCTGCAGATTACTACACTGACACAACTTTCGAATACCAGCCCACCCCCGACCTGTGGGTGCCGCGTGCACCCATGACCTATCCCCGGGCGTACGGCGCAAGCGGCGTTGTCAACGGCAGGGTGATTGTCCTGGGCGGCTTCGACGGCAGCTACCCCGGGATTGAACACGTGGAATCCTACAACCCGGTGCGGGATTCATGGCGGAAACTCTGGCATGAGCCTTTCGCCCGCTCATTTACCTGCGGCGCAACGCTCGGCAGAAGAATCTTCGTCTTCGGCGGGAGGATAGGCAGCTCCACATACACCGTGCAGGCCCGGGAGTTTATTTCACCGTAGCAGTCGCCGGTGCCACTGAAAAAACCATCCGCCACAAAAGCACACCTTGACTTGGGCAGCGCGTTCTGATATTTTCTAACAAAGCCTGCATGAGGGAAAAAGCATGATTGAGACGACCGACCTGTGGAAACACTACGGCAACCTTGCCGCCGTAAGGGAGCTTAACCTGCACGTCGCAGAAGGCCTGAGCTTCGGCCTTGTCGGCCCCAACGGGGCGGGGAAGACCACGACCATCCGCATGCTTGCCGGACTGCTCGCGCCGACAAAAGGCGCAATAAAAATCAGCGGCGTAGACCTCGCCGAGAATCCCCGCAAAATCTACCCGAGAATCGGGTACATGCCGGACAGCTTCGGGCTTTACAACGACCTTAAGGTGGGCGAGTACCTCGACTACTTCGGCAGGTGCTACGGCCTGCGGAAAGCGGAGCGCAAGACCCGCGCCGACGACCTGCTTGCAATGGTCCGCCTCTCTGAGGTACAGGAGAGCTACATCTCGACGCTTTCCCGCGGCATGAAGCAGCGGCTGCTCGTGGCCAAGACCCTTATCCACAACCCGGACATCCTGCTTCTGGACGAGCCCACAAGCGGCCTCGACCCGCGCTCCCGCATAGAACTGCTCGAAATACTTAAGGAGCTTTCCAAGACCGGCAGGACAATGGTTGTGGCCTCGAACATCCTCTACGACCTGAGCGGGTTCTGCAACAGCCTGGGGATTATTGACAAAGGCGCGCTTGTGGAAAGCGGGTCCCTGCGCGAGCTGTCTGAAAAATACAAGAAGGAGCGCATTGTCAACATCCACGTTATTACCGGCCTTGACCGGGTTGAGGACATCCTCGGCGCAGACAAGAACGTGGTCTCCATCTCGGTCGAGGGACGGGATGTGAGGCTGCGCTACGAAGGCACTGTCGCAGACCTCGCAGCGCTTAACGCAACAATCAACGAAGCCGGCATCCGCATCACCGGCCTCTGCGAGCAGAAAGAAACCATCGAAGACATCTTCCTGAGAATAACCGAAAAAGAATAACACCGGGAGACATCTGTGAAAATCCATGAGTACCAGGCGAAGGAGATTTTCAGGCAGTACAGGATCCCCGTGCCGAAGGGCGGAGTCGCCTTCAGCCCGCAGGAAGCCCGCAAGGTTGCGGAAGAGCTCGGGGCGGAGAAGTTCGCAGTCAAGGCGCAGATACACGCCGGCGGGCGCGGCAAAGGCGCAATGAAGGAAGACCCTTCCACCCGTGGCGTGGCCCTGGTCGCGACGCCCGCGCAGGCCGAAGCCGCAGCCGCCGCAATGCTTGGCAAAACGCTCGTTACCAAGCAGACCGGCGAGGCGGGGCGGCTCGTGCAGAAAGTCCTGGTCGAAGAGGCGACGGAGATTGACCGCGAGCTCTACGCCGGTATGGCAATAGACCGCGCGAGCGAGCTGCCGGTCGTCATCGCCTCCGCCGAAGGCGGCATGTCAATCGAGGAGCTTGCAAAAGAGAAGCCTGAAGCGATTATCCGCATGCCTGTTGACCCGGTCGCGGGCCTCTATGCTTTCAGGGCGCGCGCGCTCGCACTGGAGCTGGGCTTCAAGGCAAAGCAAATCAACAAAGCAGCCGGCATCTTCATGGCCCTGGCGAGGCTCTTCCTCGCCGCCGATGCCTCGCTTGCGGAGATAAACCCGCTCGTCGTCACAAAGTCTGGCGAAATCGCCGCGCTTGACGCCAAGATAAACTTCGACGACAACGCCCTTTTCCGCCACAAGGACTATGCCGGGCTCCGCGACATAGCGGAAGAAGACCCGCTCGAGGCGAAGGCAAAAGAGGCCGGCATAAGCTACGTGAGCCTTGACGGAAACATAGGCTGCATGGTGAACGGCGCCGGCCTCGCCATGGCGACGAACGACATCCTCGCAGTCTTCGGCGGCAAACCGGCGAACTTCCTCGATGTCGGCGGGGGCGCAAGCGCGGGCCAGGTCGAGGAAGCTTTCAAAATCATCCTCGGCGACCCGAGGGTCAGGGCTATCTGGGTCAATATCTACGGCGGCATCGCGCGCTGCGATATCATCGCGGAGGGGGTCATTACTGCGGCCGGGAAAATCGGCCTCTCCGTCCCGCTCGTGGTGCGGCTGATGGGGACAAACGCTGAAGCTGGCCGCAAGATGATTGAGGAAAGCGCACTTGAAGTTGCAGCAGCGGCAACCATGGCCGAAGGCGCCAGGAAAGCCATAGAGGCGGCAGGGATCAGTTAGGTGAGCGTGCTTGTTGACAAAGACACCGGGGTAATCGTCCAGGGAATCACAGGTTCGCAGGGCCAGTTCCACACCAGGCTTATGATCGAGTTCGGCACGAAAGTCGCCGGCGGCGTCACGCCTGGCAAAGGCGGGCAGAAGTTTGAAGGCGTGCCGGTCTTCGATTCGGTTGCCGAAGCGGTAGAAGAAACTGGCGCGGACGCATCCTGCATCTTCGTGCCGCCCGCATTCGCAGGCGATGCCATAATGGAAGCGTCCGAAGCAGGCGTTAAGCTCATCGTGGTTGTCACGGAAGGCATCCCGACACTCGATGTGATAAAGGCCAAGCGCTTCGCGACCGGATGCGGCGCGCGGATTCTCGGCCCCAACAGCCCCGGCGTTATCACCCCGGGCGAGTGCAAAATCGGCATCCTGCCCGCAGGCGCATTCGAGCGCGGCCGCGTCGGGATTCTCTCGCGAAGCGGCACCCTCACCTACGAGGCTGCGGCACAGGTCAACGAGCACGGCATCGGCCAGTCAACCGCGCTCGGACTCGGCGGCGACCCGGTCGTGGGCACCACCTTCGTTGACGGGCTCAAGCTTTTCGCAGAGGACCCCGAAACAGATGCGGTCGTGCTTATTGGCGAAATCGGCGGCTCCGCGGAAGAGGAAGCATCTGAGTACATCAAAAGCGGCTTCAAAAAGCCTGTCATCGCGTTTATCGCAGGCCGCACAGCACCCAAGGGGAAACGAATGGGCCACGCAGGCGCGATAATCGCCGGCGGAAAAGGGACGGCCGCGGAAAAGATGGCCGCGCTCGAAGAGGCCGGCGTGCTTGTCGCCCAAAGCCCGGCGGAAATAGGCGTGCTTACAAAAAAAGTCCTCGGTTAATACCCCAAATCCTCATCCACAAGAATCACGTGGAACCGGCCCGGTGCACGCTGCCGCCTGACAACCACGTAAATATTGCAAATCCGCTGCTCCGAGTCGCAATCCACGCACTCGCCTGTCGCAGCGCAGGGCGTATCAACCCCGAACCGCTTCGCATTCTTCGGCGCAACGTAAGTCTGGACCCTGTCCTGCGCCTGCTGGAGCGTTTCGCAAATCTTGTTCCGCCCGGCAACCACGATGACTTTTTCAGGCCCGAACGCAAGGGCTGCAACCCGGTTGCCTATCCCGTCAATGTATGCAAGCGCGCCCTCGCGTGCAATCGCGTTTGCGCCCGTGACAAAGACATCCGCGGCCAATCCCTTCCTGCGGCGCGCGAAGTTCTCTTCCCGGGATATCCCCTCCTCGTACTGGTCGTAAAGCTCGTAACCGCCTCCGCGCAGCGCGTCAAGCAGCCCGATTTCCCGCACAGTCTCCGAGCCGCCAAGCCCGGCTGAAGCGCCCTGCGGTATCAATTCAAGCGCGACTTTCAGCGCCTCCCCGCAGTCGGCAACGACCCTCGCCTCGAAGTTCCTTTTTCTCAGGTTCTCTGCAACCTGCTCAAGCATCTCTCTCATTATCTCACCCTTACAATAAGTGAATCCGGTATCCCGTTTTCTTTCCTGAACCCCCTTGTCTCCTCAAGGAAACGCCTGCCATCCACGTGGTAGCCGGCCGTAGGCGCAAGGCCGGGCATGCGTTCACAGAACCACGAGTTAAGCTGTCGCAGGAAAAGCTCGCGGATGTACTTCGAGAACATGGAGGCAAGCGCGACCGGCAGGGCTTTGCGCTCGCCCGACTTCATGAAAAACACCCGCACCCGCCGCCCATCGTCAGCGTACTCGTAGAAGGAAAGCTCCCTGCCGGCGCCTGCGCGCACAGGCTTGCAGTCCGGCAGCACATCCTCAAGAAGGTTGTCATAGCGGGCCCGCCCACCTAACTTGTCAACAAAGACCGTAACGTTCTCGCCGCGGCAGGTGCCAAGCACCTTGTAGATTATGCGCGATACCCGCTCCCACAGAAGGACTGACTTGTTGCGCGTGCGCGCAACGTCGCGGTTGAACTCCTCCTCGAGGACCGGCTCGGAGAACGCGGCGGTAAATGCGAGGCCGGCCCTCTCCAGCCCGGCGGCGAGTGAGCGGGCCCGCCTCCTGACAGAGTTGGTCCAGACCTTTGTGGGAAGCTCCAAATCATGCGGCTCGTACCACGGGTACATCTCGCAGTCGGCCGGGCACCCCAGGCGCTCCAGCAAGGCGGCGAGGCTGGCTACCCTGGCGTATCCGTGGCTGTAAAGAAACGCGAATACACCTTCCTCGAGCCGCGAGAGGTCGCCTTTCTTATGCAGCTTCTTGGAGTCGGCCACAGGCAGCCGCCCGTCCGCCTCGCGCACGGTCCGGCTCACGCAGCGCTCAAGAAGATGCCAGAAGTCTGCATCTTCGCCGCCGGGTGAAGTCTCAAAAAGAGTGCCTGAGATGACAAGCGGGCCCAGGACAGGCGAAAGACCCGCTTCGTCTATTCCCAGAACGTACGGCATTGAAACCCCTCTCCAAAGGGAAGTTTCCCCAAGTATACCCGCCTCCCCCCGCCTGTCAACAAAACCTCTGTGTAATAAACCACCATCAACCCCGCCTTGCCTGCAACGCGGGATAAGGACCCCAAACCTGCCCTATTTACCGGGGCGGATAATCCGCCAGAAAACCCAACTCTGCCGGAAACAAGCCGGGGGTTTTACACCCCCGGAATGGACAACCACGCCGATAGCAAGCCGCGGGCTTGTTTTCCGCGGGTATCTGCCGGCGCCACCTGTACCGCGGTCTCGCCGCCGGAAGCAGTTTCTGAAGAAGGTTCTTTAGAAAAGTAATTGACAGCCCCTGTTGCGGGGGCTATTTTGGTGTGTCAGGTGCTACACTTTTCACCCGCCCTTCACAATTTCCACTGTTTGAGTTTGCCGTAGAGGATGTAGTCTGGGATTATTCCGAGGATCAAGTCGAGGACGCCTGTTTCTTCACCTGTTTTCATAAGCTGTATTATGCGATTGTCAAAGAGGGCGGGGAATCCCTCCATTCCATGCACCAGCGGTTTTCCTGACGCGAAGTTCTTTTTCATTTTCCTTGCAGCTTGTCTGTGAGAATCGACGTTCGACTCGCTGTCCAAGATACTCAAGACCTTTTCGATTGGAATGCCGTTGGAAAGCATCACGGCGAACTTGCTGAAGAATAGTACTCTTTCCGCTTCTTTTACGTGTTCTTCGAGGACAGACCTGACATAGTCGGCGAGGGACCGTTTACTCTGCCTGGCGAGCTTCTCAAGCGTATCCCTCAGACCTTTATCGACCCTGAAGTTGATATTCCCCGATTTTGCTGCCATATTGCACCCCTTTCCGTTACAATGCACCTCATCCAAACACAATATAATACATTATATTGCAGTTGTCAAGCAGGATTTCTGGAAGTCTTCTAAAATATGAAAAAGGCGGGTCAAGGCGGGTATCACTGAGGTGAGCATTACCGAACCCTCAGACATCTGGCAGCAGTGGTATGAGAAGAACAAACAGCAACCCGCGGGAATGCTGATCTTTTGCCCGCGGACTGAAGTCCGCGGCTTGCAATGCCTGTCAATGTTAATCCTCCCGCCGATGCTGCCTGCAAGCCCTTACGCAATCTGCGGTTCAAAAACAAGAAAGGGGGTTTCTCCGCGAACTCTGCATCTCATATATATAGGCAGGTCCGCGACTCTGCGGTGAGATTTGAGTGCAGAAGAGGCCCAGAACGCAGCGGGGGGAGGGGCAAAGATTTTTGTGGAACGCGGGTGCCGGCGTTGATAGAATCTGCGCTGACAAACGCGGGAGGAGACCGGTTATGAACTTACTTGTCGTGGGGAGCGGCGGGAGAGAGCACGCCCTCGTCTGGAAGATAGCACAGTCCGAGCGTGCGGGCAAGATATACGCGGCGCCGGGCAATCCCGGGATGGCGGAGTTTGCCGAATGTGTTGACATTGCCCCGGGTGACATCAGGGGGCTTGCCAAATTCGCGAGCGAGAAGAAAGTCGGCCTAACAGTTGTAGGCCCGGAAATGCCGCTTGTTGACGGGATAGCAGACCTGTTCGCCGGGGAGGGGCTGAAGGTTTTCGGGCCGCCGAAAGCGGGCGCGCAGCTTGAGGGGAGCAAGGGGTTCGCGAAGGAGCTTATGCGCGCCCATTCCATTCCCACGGCCCGGTATGAGCGGTTCAACACTTACAACACCGCGCTCGAGTATGTCAAGAACGCGGACCTGCCGGTAGTGGTGAAGGCGGACGGGCTCGCAGCGGGAAAGGGCGTGATAATCTGCCGCGAGCGGGAGGAGGCGATTGATGCGGTTGACCGGGCGATGAAGGAGCGGGTCTTCGGCGATGCGGGCGACTCGGTGATTGTTGAAGAGTTCCTCGAGGGGCAGGAGGCGTCTATTATCTTCCTCACTGATGGCAGCACGATAGCAGCGCTTGAGACCTCGCAGGACCACAAGCAGGTGTACGATAACGACAAAGGGCCGAACACGGGCGGGATGGGCGCTTACTCGCCCGCCCCGGTAGTTACGAGCGAGGTTTACGGCCAGATAGAAGAGGATATGATGCTGCCGACGGTGCACGCGCTCAAGGCGCTGGACGTGGATTACACAGGCGTGATTTACATCGGGCTGAAGATAACGGAGGATGGGCCCAAGGTTCTCGAGTACAATGTGCGCTTCGGGGACCCGGAGACACAGCCCCTGCTGATGCGGCTGCGCAGCGACATAGTGGAGCTTATGGACCTTGCTGCAAGAGGGGAGCTTGAGCAGGCCTCGATTGACTGGGACCCGCGGCCCGCGGTATGCGTTGTACTGGCCTCAGGCGGCTACCCGGGCAGCTATGAGAAAGGCAAGGTAATTACCGGCATTGAGGACGCGTTGAAAGACGAAGATGTTTACGTTTTCCAGGCCGGCACGGCCCTGGCGGGTGGGAAGCTTGTGACGGCTGGCGGGCGGGTGCTTGGTGTCACGGCGCTTGGGGCCGACATCAAGGCGGCGAAGCAAAAGGCTTACGAAGCTGTGGACAAGATACATTTCGATGGAATGCACTGCCGGCGCGACATAGCGGATAAGGCGCTGAGAGGGAGTTAGGCAATGGGTAGAGAAGGCGGGTTTTTGTTCTGGGAGGATGTATTTGACCCCCTGTCCCGGAACGCGGACCTGCTTGAGATAGCGACGCGGGCAATGCGGCTTGCATGCGATGAGATATATGTTCTGCCCGCCATGGACTCGATACTTATAAAGCTGTACCGCAAACAGGACAAGCTGAAATCTTTTGAGCTGCACCGGTCGCGTTTGCCGGAGATGGTAAGATGCCTGAGGCTTTTCGCCAACCTCAAGCAGACTGCACGCGGACGCGCCATGGAGGGAACTCTTAAGATAAAGCATGAAGACAAAGAGAGGGTTTTTTTCGTGCGGGTTGTCCGCACCTCGGT
>CAYWBA010000112.1:0-9271 GCA_964455955.1 uncultured Planctomycetota bacterium
CTACTTTTCAGAATTGATGATACAAAAATCAGAGCGGAAATTGAAAAACTTGACGCGCAATTTGCAGCGATAGACGCTCAAGTTGCGGAGGCGAGCGAGCTGCACAAAACTAATCTTGCACTGGTGAAAATAGAAAAAGAGACATATGAGCTTACCAAACGTGAACACGAGCGTCAGTTGGAGTTGCGCCGTAAGGGGATCTCCTCCGAATCCGATGTTGACCTTGCACTGACGAAGCTTAATGAGCGAACCCTGGCCCTGAGGCAGCGAGAATCTGCAATAGCCTTGTACACAAAGTCGGTAGCGCGTCTTGAAGCGGCGCGCCGTTCCATCGGGGCTGCGAAGAACTTCCAGGAGATATTGCTTGGCAAGGCTACGCTTCGGGTTCCCTATGCGTGCAGGATAGAGAAGGTTTTCGCAAACCAGTATCAATACGTTAAAGCCGGGGCTATCCTAGCCAGGATTCGGCCTCAGAGCGCTCCTGCAGAGGTGTCTGTGTCGCTTGAGCGGCGCATGCTGTCTGCTCTTTATGATTTTGATAATCTTGAACGGGGTGTTCCCCCTTGGAGGCAGGTGGAACTGGCGGCGGAGGTTGTATGGGAAGGGCCAAACGGCATGCAGAAACTGCTCGGGCATGTAAGCCGCCTTGGTGCGCAGGTTGACCCCAACGCCCGTACAATAGAGGTTGTAGTCGAACTGCCAAATCCTCACACGTTGCGAAAAGAAAATGCGCCAAGAGGATTACTGTCCGGTACTTTTGTTCGAGTGGACATCCGGGGTCGAAAGTTCAAGAACGTTTTTGTGATACCTGAAAAAGCCAGGATTTCAGACAAGGAAATATACGTTGTCAGGAACGGCAAACTCTCCATCGTAACTATAGAACCTCTCGCTGTTCTAAGGGACAAGGTTCTGGTGACCCCGAACGAATTGCTGCCTGCGGGTTCCTTGATAGTGCTTACTAAGGTGGAAAGCGCTTTCGAGGGAATGCAAGTCCGTGTCAGCGGCGAGCCGGAGAAGAATGGCACTCCAGAACGGAACATGCCGAAATGAAGCTGATTGATATTTTTCTCAAGAGCCGGACTGCGGCGAATGTCCTTATGATAGGGGTAATATGTCTTGGCCTGATTGCTTTGACTCAAATACGCCGTGAAACGTTTCCTTCCTCGGAGCTTGACACGCTGCGAGTAACTGCCCAATACAAAGGCGCATCCCCGGAGGAAGTGGAGAATTCCGTTCTCAGGTTGATTGAAGAACGCTGCACAGGCATTCGCGGTTTCAAATCGGTCGAAGGTTCCGCAACTGAAGGGCGAGCCATTGTCAATGTGGAACTTGTAGAAGGGACAAATACACTCGCGGCTCTCATAGAGATGAGGGATCAGGTCAATCAGATAACCGGTTTCCCGCCGGGAGTGGAAGACATTATAGTAACCGAAGTCAGGCGAAGAGACATGGTACAAACGCTGGTAGTTTACGGAGATGTGCCCGAGAATGTTCTGAAGGCTTACGGCGAGAAGCTGCGCGATGAACTGCTGACAAGGCGGATAGCGACCGAAGTCGCCGTCGAAGCGGTACGCAGGCCTGAGATACATATCCTGGTTCCGGAGGCGAAGCTGCGTGAGTACGGATTGACGATGGATGATGTGGCGCACCGGGTGGCACAATCCAGTTTAAACGCGCCTATCGGCGAAATCAGCACGACCGGGGGCAAGTTTCTCCTTAGGATAAAAGATGAAAAGCACAAGCCCGGTGAGTTCCTAAGTATTCCTATTGTGACGAGTCCGGGAAAGAGCGAGGTTCTGCTCGGAGCTATCGCAAAGGTAGAACGAACCTGGGAAGAGGTTGAGGTTAGCGCCAGGTACAACGGCAAGCCGGCTGTCATTATACAGGTTGACAAGAACGACAGGCAAGACACCATTTCCGTGGCGAAGGCTGTAAACAGGCACCTTGCGGAATACCGCGAAAAACTTCCGGAATATATCCAGGTGGAAGTTTTCAGAGACCAGTCCCAACGGATAGGCCAGCGGCTCGGAATTCTCGTGGAGAACGGGATTATAGGCCTTATACTCGTCTTCTTTGTGTTGTGGTTCTTCACGAGTTCAAGAGTTGCATTCTGGGTCACCTGGGGCATTCCGGTTTCTTTCCTGGGAACGATATTCGCCATGTGGATTGTGGGCCATACCTTAAACATGATAACAATGTTCGGCCTGCTCATGGTTCTTGGAATGCTTGTTGATGATGCTGTAGTTATCGCGGAGAACATTTTCACCCGCAGGCAAAGGGGGGAGAGCCTGTTCGATGCGAGTTCCAGGGGAGTGAAAGAAGTATTCTGGCCGGTCATAGCTTCGAGTCTTACCACAATTGGCGCTTTTATTCCTCTTATGTTTGTCGGTGGCAGAATGGGTCGTACCATGGGTGCGCTGCCCTGGGTGGTTGTGGCGGCCCTGATTCTCAGTGCAATCGAAGCCTTTCTTTCCATGCCCAGGCACCTTAAGCACGCTGTGGAGGAGCTGCCGCGTGGACGAGGTCCCGATAAAGGGATTCGCGCACGCATCAACGGGGTCATTGAGATTGTCAGCGAGAAATGGATCGGGCGCTTGTCCGCAATAATTCTTAAGGGCCGATACTGGGTGCTCGGTGCATCATTAGCCGTACTGCTTGTGACTGCAGGAATGCTTATAAGCGGCAGGATACTTTTTACATTTTTCCCCACACCGGACACGAACAGCATAATTGCCCGCGTGCGCTTTCCCGTGGGCACACCCGCGGCTGTGACTGCTGCACAGGTAAGTGAGTTGGAGTCCGCTCTGAAGAAGGTGGAGTCCAAACTCGGCGCCATGGAGGACAAGGATAAGAGGCTTATTCAACGGGTACTGGTCCGGTTGGGAGAGACGACGGTTCACACCGTACGAGGCGGGCATTTAGCGCAGGTGGAAGTGGAGCTTCGAGACGCCGAGAGCAGGAACGTCACGAGTAACAAAGTCATATCAGCTTGGCGCAAGCAAACCGTTCGGGTCCCCGGTGTCAGCACGCTGACTTTCGGTCAGGCCGAGCGGGGCGTTGGGGGAAGGGAACTGGACATACGTCTCGTGGGCAAGTCCTGGCGGGACTTGAACTCCGCGGCGGAAGACGTTTCAAAAACGCTGGCGACAATCCGTGGTGTATCAAACGTTGATACAGGGCTCCGACCCGGAAAAGTGGAATTGAGATTGCGCGTCAATGAACAGGGCAGAATGCTGGGATTAACCGCGGCCTCGCTTGCAGGTCAGGTGCGTAATGCCTTTCAGGGCGTCGTGGCCGCGAGGTTTCAGGATGAATATGAAGAGGTAACTGTCCGGGTTGTCTATCCACGGGCGACGCGAGTTGCAATAGATGATCTTCACAATCTGACGATAACACTGTCTGATGGCATGGCCCCGGTTAAACGGCTCCCCCTCCTTGAAGTCGCCGAATTACAGAGAGTCAGAGGATGGGCGGAACATACCCACCTTGACCAGGAGCGCTGCATTGCCATAACTGCTGATATTGATGAGCAAGTTACCACGTCTGGCAAGACAATGGAAAGCCTGCAGCCCCTGCTTCAGCGAGGCATTCCCAAGAAATATCCCGGTGTCAGAGTCCGTATGGAAGGTCAGCGCGCCACCCAGAAAGAAACGTTCGAAAGCCTTGGATTGGGCGCTATTTTTGGAATCTCGGCAGTTTTGCTCATCCTGGTTCTGGTCACGGGCAGTTGGAAATTGCCGTTCCTCGTTCTTTCAATTGTCCCAATCGCGCTGGCTGGTGCGGTTTGGGGACACGTGCTGATGGGTTATAAATTAACCATGCTGGGCTCAATGGCCAGTATCGGTCTTGCAGGAGTGGTGGTAAACGATGCTATCTTGTTCCTGGAATTCTACAGAAAAGACAGGAACAGTAACGCGTTAGCCTCCGAGGCTCTCGTTAATGCCGTTAAATCACGCTTCAGGCCTATTATAATGACAACGGTGACTACCGTAGCGGGCCTGCTACCAATGCTTACTGAAACGAGTATCCAGGCCCAGTTTCTTATCCCCATGGCGATAACACTCTCGTTCGGTCTTATGGCAGGCACGGTAGGCACACTCATACTTCTGCCCGCGCTTTTACAGATTTTTGAAGATATGAGTGACAATCGTGACGAAAACCCGCAGCATGGCGAAAATGCGATGTGATTCTTCGGCACATGCCACCAAGAACGGCAACAAGCGGTATCGCTACTATGTCTGCCTCAACGCCCAGAAACGAGGCTGGCACACCTGCCCGTCGAAATCCATCCCCGCACCGGAGATTGAGAACTTCACCCCGGCGTATTCGAGTTTCACTTCCTTGCTGAAATGTATCGAGTAGTTATCCAGAACGAGATGCAGTTTTCTCATGTATCTGAGCCTGAGCGCTTCAAGGAATTCCACAAACTGGGTGCTGCGCTTGCGGTCTGCTATGCGGTAGGTAACTTCGGCGCCGCAGAAGTCTATCGCGCCGAAGCAGTATGACTTGCGGTTCTGACCCGCCGCAGGCACCTGATTCTGAGTTCCCGCGAACTGCCAGTTGTTTCCAAGGATTGGCTGGAGGTGCAGGTCACATTCGTCGAGAAACAACAGCATCTCGTCTCGGTGCCCGCCAGCTTCAAACTCCGTTTTCAAACGGTCAATGGCATCTTTTTTTGAGTGTAGTCGGGGTCGGGACTCGTGAGCTTCAGTTTGGGACGGCGAAAGCGAAGCCCGTGCCTGCGCAGAATGCGGAGCACCCATTCCTGGCTCAGCTTGACGTGATACGTCTTGTCCAGCCACTCCTTCAGCAGGCGACAGTTCCAGGTGTAGCCCCGCATGCCAATCGTGTTGGGGGCCTGCCTCGTTATCGCAACAAGCTTTTCTTCCCGCTGGGGGCTGAGTATTGTCTCCCTCCTCGGGTATGGCTTTCTTTTCAAGCCTTCCGGCCCCTGCTTGGAGTAAGCGTCGAACCATTTCCAGATAACCCGCTCTGTCACCGAAAGCAACGAGGAAATCTGCCCTAATTTTGTCCCTTTTCATGTCTTTGAGTTGTTCCTTTTCTTCTTCATTTCTCCGGTTTTGTTTTGGGGGGATTGTCTTTCTGGTTTTCCTCTGTTTCTTTTCTCAGGTTTGAGAGGATTTCCGGGTCGATGACGGGAGTTGTGGCTTTTGTCAGGAATAGAAGTGCAAAGCATGTATTGCAGATAGAGAACTCGGCAGGCGCGTCCCATGCGAGGTCCGGGCTGAGCTGCCAGTGCCCGTCGGGTCGTTGTGTTTGAAGCAGAGCAAGAGAACCCTCGCGATACCAGTCGTGTTCCGCAAACATCTCGCAACCCGTGAGCGTACCCGCCATCGCCAGAGTGTACATGTAATAGTAATAGTGCAGGTGAAGTCGCGAGGAAGACTGTGCCTCGGCAGTCTTATCGTTCATTGAAGCGGGGATGTCCTTAATACTGAAGTATTTTGTAAGCCATGCTGCGGCATCTTCTATAGCATAGTCTGTCTTTGAGCGCAGTTTTTTCTCGAAGTTTTTGTTTCCTGCGAGTTCGCTTTTGCATATTACCAGCGATGCGAGGCCTGCCATTGTTATGTGTCCGTAAGCCCTATAATCCGGTTTATCCATATCTTCCCGGTAGCCCCAGCCTCTGGCAATAAATGTTTTTCGCGCATGAGAGGATTTGATTTTCTTCTTCCTTTTATCGTATTCAAAAGAGTCAAGTCTTGCGGCAGGAACGAGAAATGCGTCCACCTTGTCGCCTTTTTTGCATTGTCCTTCGAGCCAGTAATTAAGCGTTTTAAGGAAGACTTCCTCCTGTATTTTCACACCAAGGCGGCTTGCAGCCTTGAGACCCAGGCAGACAAAAAGAAAACGGAAGTCTGCTGAGGGAGGGAAGTACTTTGTCGGTCCACTATCACCGGATCCAAACTGGAGTTTTACAATCTGCTGCGCAACCGTCTTTGCCCACTCCAGGTCACTTCCTGATACTTTTATCTTGGTGGGAACGCTTGGCTTATAATACTTTGCTTCAAGTGCCATAAGGAGGAGCGCTAACCCGAAAGTGGTTGAGTCTTTCTGTCTTTTCAGGGACTTGAACGCTTTACATATGGCAGGGTAGTTCGGGCTTAGGCCACTTTTCAGCAAGGCCAGCGCAACCAGCGCGGTATATTCATCGTTACCTAAGAAAATCGGTAAGCTGGGGTAAGAACCGTTATCTTTCTGCTGTGCAAGAAGGTATTCTACAGCCTTCTTTACCGTAGCATCAATATTTTGCAGCATCGGCTTATTTTGCTTATTCTTTTCGGAAGGCTCTGCCCGGTCTTCGTCCTTCTTCGGCGTTTTCTCCTTGGAGTCCGGTTTGATGCTCTCTTCTTTCTTTTTGGGTTTTTTGAAAAGGTCTTTGCCTGTCAGAATCGTTCCATCTGGCTCTTCAATAACCGGCATTGTGGCTCTTGCAAGGAAGAGAAGCGCAAAACAAGTATCCACTGCATTATATAGGCACGGTTTCGTAAGTATGGGGGGAGCCCCCCAATATCCTTCGTGTGTTTGCAGTTCAAGCAGCTCGACGGCGCTCTCGCGGTACCAGTCGTGCTCGCCGAACTTTGCGCAGCCTGAAAGAGCCCCTGCTCTCTCAAGGCCGTATAGATAATAAAATTGGTACCAGTCGGAGAAGGGGTAATTGGGCATTACACTGAAGTGCTTTGCGAGCCATGCGGCGCCATCTTCTATTGCGTAGTTGGTTTTTTCACGAAGCTTTTTATCAAAGCATTTTTTTTCGATAAGCTGGCTTTTGCAAATAGCAAGGCTTGAGACCCCTGCTACTGTCATGCTGCCGTAAGGGTAACGGAGGTGTGAAGCAGCGGAATTAGCATTAACTTCTAAAAAATAGCTCCAACCACGGGCGATAAATTCTTTGCGCGTGGGCTCGGCGCCAAAAGTTCGTCCTCTGTCTTTTTTCCGGAGGGAAGTGGATGATTCTTTTTTCTTTTCCTTTGTTTTCTTTGTGTTTTTTTTATTCGAAATAACTTCTTCACACTTGAAGCTATCAAGCTGTGCGGCAGGGACAGGAAAAGCTTCGACTTTCTCATTGCCTTCGTACTGTCCGTCAAGCCAGTATTTGAGTGCATTCAGGAATGCCTTCTCTGGAATTGGCACCCCGAGGCGTTTTGCAGCGAGCAGACCCAGGCAGGCGTACTGTGAATTGGTGTTATCTGTGTAGCTCGAGTTCATAGTGTCAGTCTCATTTCCATAACCCCAGCCCCCATTCTTACGCTGAATGCGAATAAGAAACTTGGCGCACTCCTTTGCCCAATTATAGTCGCTTTTGGATATTTCAGGCCTGGAAGTCAGCAGACCTTCCGAAATTCTCTCCGCATTCTTCCTGAATAGAGCACTGTTATAATACTTTGCCTCAAGCGCCATAAGCAGAATCGATAATTCGTAAGTTGGGTAATCGATTTTCTTTTTCTTCATGAAGTTCTTCATAAACTTGAAAGCCTTGCGTATGGCAGGGTCATCCGGACTTACTCCACACTTGAGAAGCGCCAGTGTTATTAAAGCATTTTGTCCTAGCTGATGGGGTCCATTTAGGGTAATAGAAAAAGAACCTTGGTGTCTTTGATTCTTAAGAAGCCAGTCTACGCCGCGTTTTATAGCAGCGTCGATTTCTTCCTGCAGTTGGTCTTCGGGGTCTTTTTCCGCTTCCGCGGGAGGCTCCGGCTTGTCGTTTTCCTGGCAGTAAGCAGGGCAGAAGTTGGTTGCAAAGAAAGTTATTATGAGAAGGAGAGAAACCACTATGCGATTCTTTTCCAGTGTCTTTGTCATTTTTGCCCCTTTTTTGCCCCAGAGCTAAGGTTATTATTAAAGGGAGTTTCTCCCCGTTTCCAGGCATCATTTTAAAAAGCACTGCCGGGTTTCTTCCTGCGGCGCAGATGAAGAACACAACTCATGAGAATAATTACAATAAGTGGCGCAAAGAAACCCACCACATCTTGTGGGGCAGCTGCGCCTTCTATCAGAGCACAGCCTCCTGATTTCTTACGCGGCAGCAACATCGGCGTGGCTGTGACTTTGATAGAAACAGTCGCCACGTTTGAGTCTTCCGTGCCGTCGTTCGCTTTGAAAGTAAAACTGTCAGAGCCGAGGTAATCTAAATCCGGGGCATAGGTGAGGTTGGGCGCGGCGCCGGACAGAGTACCGTGCGATGGCCCGGAAACTACAGAATATGAGAGAGTATTTCCATCGGCATCATTCGCCTGAAGTGTAATCGCCTCAGGAGTATTTTCAGCAGTTGTGACCGATTGGTCTATAGCAACCGGTGCATTGTTCGTGGCGACTGAACTGACGGAGATAATGGTAGTTTCGGTATCAATGAGACTGCCGTCGTCCTCAACGGTTAGCACCACGGTATATGAGCCGGGCGAGTTATACGTATGGCTGGTTGTCGCGCCGCTTCCGGTCGCAGTGTCTCCGAAATCCCAGGAATATGAAGTAATCGTACCGTCGATATCGGTCGAACCTGTCGCATCGAAATCCACCACAAGCGGCACCAGACCGGAGCTTGGTATAGCCGTGAAGCTTGCGGTCGGCGCATCGTTTGCCGAAGTCACCGTGATTGAGACGGTTGCCACGTTCGAGTCGTCAGAGCCGTCGTTTGCCTTGAAAGTGAAGCTGTCGGGGCCGAAGTAATCTCCGTCAGGAGTATAAGTCAGGTCAGGCGCAGTGCCTGAGAGAGTGCCATGCGAGGGTGGGGTGACTACTATATACGTAAGGCCATCACCATCCAGGTCTGTCGCGCTAAGGGTGATTGTTTTCAGGGTATCTTCATCAGTTACAACTGCCTGGTCGTTTGCAACCGGCGGGTTGTTGGTACTTGCGGGATTGACTGTAATTGAGACGATTGCGATATTGGAGTCGTCAGAGCCGTCGTTTGCTTTGAAGGTGAAGCTGTCGGGGCCTGTATAGCCTGGGTTGGGGGTGTAGGTGACGTCTGGTGCGCTGCCGGAGAGGGAGCCGCTGGAAGGGCCTGAGACTATGATGTAGGTCAGCGGGTCGCTGTCCGCGTCTGTTGCCTCCAGCGTGATTGCCTTAGCTGTGTCCTCGTACGTTACTACTGCTTGGCTCATTGCAACAGGCGGCTGGTTCCCGCCCCCGCCGTCTGGAACAATTTCGAAGCAGTTGAGGATTGCGTGGCCTTCAGAGCCGCCGGAACTGCCGGAGTTTGCCGTGACGGATATTTCGAGGCATCCATCGCTGATATTCACGTGATTTG
>CAYWBA010000113.1:0-9127 GCA_964455955.1 uncultured Planctomycetota bacterium
AACCGCCGAAACCATAATTCTCAAAGCCGGGCAGTAAGCGTAAGACCCTTCTGGTGAAGCCTGCTCTACTAACTCCGAGAACAGGTGAACAGGAGAGATGCTGCCACAGAATCTGAGGCACCTTGCCTTCAACTGCATTTTACAGAAATTAGTTGCCGCGGCGAAAACAAGACTGTATAATTCCGGCCAATTGAGGGTGGAGAAAAGTTATATGAGAAGAGTCCGGCTTTTCGCGCTCATAGCTGCTGCTGCTTTTATCCTGTGCTCCTGCGGCTCAGGCACAGTCCCGCCTCTAAAAAAGAACGGCAAACCTGGCCCTGTTGTAAAACCGCCGGACCCGGAACTCGCCCATTCAGGGAAACTGAAAGTCCGCCTCAAAGAAACCGGAGATGATATTGGTTTCGCCAGCTCCGCCTTCACACCCATGCTTGAAAAGCTGCTGAGCGATGCGGGAGTTGAAGTTGTACAGTCAGAGGAAGAGGCGGGCCTGATTGTCCACGGTACTGTCCGCCTGCGCCGCCTTGATACTAAGGCACGCATGGGCCTTGACTACCACCGTTACGGCGCACAGGCCTCCTGGCAGCTTATCAGAGTGAGCGGTTACCGCACGCTCCTGCGCAGGGAAAGCTCTGTCCAAAGCGAAGGAACCGGGAAACAGGAAGCGGTCAACCGTGCTCTTTCAAAGCTTGCCGAAAAGCTTTCTCAATCTCTTGTCCCCAAGGTCAAAAAAGCCTCTAAGCCAAAGTAAGACCCTGACCCGCGGGTATGCAAGCTTACTGGAGGCCTTCAATAAACTTCACAATCCTGCTCTGTATCTTCTCCAGGTCAGACCCGAAAATCCGCTTGAACTCCGCCGCATTCCCCTTCCCTTCCATGTCCTTTCTCATAAACCGCTCAAACCGCCGCCGGTATTTTCCCTTCTCTCCTTCGAGAAAGTAGTACACCATAGCCCACGCCTGCGCATAAGCCACCATGCTGTCCTCGCTCGCGTAATCATCGCCGAAAAGGTCGTTCAGGTCCTCGGTCGCTATCATCTTCTCCAGGGGAATCAGCTTGTCCTGCTGGAGCGCCCACTGGAAAACTCTCAGGTTGCCCGCGTGCGGCTGCACCTTGCAGAGCTTCTCGCCCTTGACATCATGCCCTTCAAAATATTCAGCCATCCCCTCGAACAGCCAGCCGCAAGAGGAGTTGCCGCGCCCCATCATACGCTCGACATATATCTGATGCGTGCATTCGTGGAACAGCATGTGGACTATGTCAGGAGCGGAGCAAACAAAGACATACGCCCTCTGCAAGCTGCCTGCGTAAAAGCCGTAGCAATTTGCACCTTTTTCTTTCCCATCTTTCTTAACCCGCTCCTGGAAACCTTTCCTGCTGCTGAAGGCAAAGACTGCGAGACGCCAGTTACGGCCCTTCACGAAGAGTTTTCCAAACCTTTCTTTCACAGTCGCGTAAAGGGCATGTGCAGCCTCGAGAAGCTCTTTCCGCTTCTCCTGCGGCAGGTCGGAGACAAGGACGAAGTGCTTGCGCCTGGCGACGAAGAACCCGGGCCCGACATCGTACTTCTTGCGCAGCTCTTCCTGCTTGGATGCATCCTGCTCCTGCAGTATCCTGTCGCGCTCTTCTTTCGTAATCCATTTGCCCTCGAACTCGACAAGCCCGCGGGCCTTTTTGGCCTCATCCGGTGAAAGCCACTTCCCGTCAACCTCCTCGTAGCCGAGCGCCTTGCCCGCAGGGCTGTATGCGGGGTCAATTTTCAGCGCCTCCCTGTAATGCTTTCCAGCCTCTGTCTTGAGCCCCTTCTCCATACACCATCGGCCCAGCTCATAATGCGCCTCTGCCGTACCCTTGACCTGCGACGCCCTCCTCCGGTACTCCTCAAGCGATGTCGGGCCCCGCTCTATTGCTGCAATCTCGTCACGGCTTATCTCAACTTCCCCGTACTTTCCCCGCAGCGTAACCGTGTCCTCAGTTTCCTTTACAATCTTCCCCTCGAGGCGCCGGCCATCCTTTAGCACCACCACGTCTGCAAAAGCAGTGGCGAGACACACGAGGAGCACTGATAAGGCAATGATTACCGCGAACCGCCTCATTCCGCCTCCACTGTGAACCGATGCTTCTCCATATATATTATACCCGGATTGCGAGCCTTATATGGAGTTTTTTCTTGCCTGTTTCGCCCGCCTGATGTGAACTCCGCAAAATGCTGGCAATCCAGATACCGCCCTTGTATCATACCACCGGTGATTCGACCACCAAATCACTTGTGCAATAGACTTATAAGACCCTGAGAACATGGGGGAGAATTTTTTAGCCGGGATATTCCGATAACATTGAGCCTTGACCGAAACTCGGAGTTTTGTGCTCCACTTGGTAATGGTCTGATGAATATGTAGATTCAAGCTGCGACCGGGGCGGACGCGGGGCTTCTTCGCATCGTAACTATAGATGGACAAGGAGATGCCCTGTGGGACAACCGGCGCTGAGGCTGCAACCGAGACTTAACCTGCTGCGGGAGTTCTACTTGGCACAGGAAGACGCCAGCCTGGTGAAGCTGATTCTCAGGGGCGACCTGAAGGCGCAAGAAGAGCTGATTAAAAGGCATTACCCCGGCATCTACCGCGCGGCTTACGGAATTCTCGGCGAGCACCACGGCGCGCTTGACGTAACGCAGGGACTGTTTGCGAGGCTGAAGAGGGTCCTGCGATGCTATGACGGCCGGTCGAACCTCAAGAGTTACCTCTACCGTGCAGGTGTCAACGCCGCGCTGGACGAGCTTCGCAGGCGCAGCCGCTGGCCACAGACTGTGGCGCTTGAAGAAACGGCAGCCTCCGCCGGGGTTAGCGACCGCGCCATGCAGGCGTCGGAAGTGCTGGTCAGGGCGCTTGAGGCGCTGCCTGCACGCCAGCGGGCCGCGCTCGTGCTGCGAGACCTGCAGGAACTAAGCACGGACGAGACTGCGCAGGCGCTCGGTATCAGCGCCTCGGGCGTGAGGACGCTTCTTAGCGAGGCCCGCCTGCGCCTGAGGCAGGTAATAGAAAGAGATTTCCCGGAATACAAGGACTGGAGCGGATAACATGGCATGTAGCGAAAGGCTTGAAAGCATTGCCCTTTACGCCGGCGGCGACCTGGAGCCGGAAGCGGCCGAAGCGCTCCAGAAGCATCTGGAAACTTGCGAGGCATGCCGCGAGGAGCTTGCTTCACTGCGCGGTGCCCGCCGCTTCGCCTCGGACGCCTTCCAGCCGGCCACCCCGGCGCCGGACGAGTTCCTCGCCGGTGTGTACGCGGCGCGCTCACGCATCGCCACGCGGCGCAGGGTGCGATACCTGGCCGCGTGCGCATCCGCAGCCGTGATACTGGTTCTGCTGCTCTTCGGGTTCCCGGGGGGAGATGAAGAAGAGAAGCTGCCGCAGGCCGGGCCGGTGGAAGTTGAAAGTGTCGGCTACCGCGAAGCCAGCGTGACTGTTGTACCGACGCAAAAGGAATCAATGACTGTCGTCTGGATAGTCTCCAGGGAGATAGTTACCAACAGGTAAAAAGAAGGGTTGAATACAGGTTGGCGAAAGTGTACATTTTGCAGGCGTAAGCTGTCTGGCAGAACCGGGAGGGATGATGAAATTCAAAATTCTTGTAGTGATGTCAGCTTTTGTGGCGGCAGGACTGTTTCTGACTCAAAGCCTGCTCGCGCAGACCAGAGGCACAGGCCCCAGGATGCCGGGCGGTGATGGGCAAATGGTTCTTCAGAACCACAATCTCAAGCACATCAGCCTCGAGGACCCGGAGGTTCGCGCCAGGGTTCATGCGGCATTGCGCAAGGTAGTCAGTGAAACAGGCTCATTCACAATCGCCGAGCACCAAAACACGATAATTGTGAGAGACTTCGCCGGCAACCAGAACGAGGTTGCGCGCATCCTTGCCGGGCTTGATGTCGGAAAGGAAGGGCAGGACGCTCTCCTGACTGCAACGCTCAGTCTTTCGTTCGTGGAGCCTTCTGTAGTCAAGAAGGCGCTTGAGGAGGCTGCGCTGCAGGATGAGACCCTTGCGAAGCTCAAGGTCAGCCACTCGGACGAGACGAAGAAGCTCGTCCTGAGAGGCACAGCCGGGCAATTGGAAAAGGCAAGGGCTATTATCGCCGGGCTTGAGAAAAAGTTCCGCACGGAGGTCGAGACCAAAGTTTACGTTGTGGCAAACAGGGATGTCAGGAGCATGGCCGAGATAGTCAAGCTCCACGTGCCCGAGGGCCCCGGCACGGGGATTGTGGTGGACGAAATCACCAACTCCCTCATCGTGCGCCACACAAAAGCAAGCCACGAAAAGGTGAAGGAGCTTGTCAGCAGGTTCGATACGGAGCTTGCGACCCTTATGCTCGAGTTCCGGATAATCCACGCCTCCCGCGACGCAGCCGGCATGGACGAGAGCATAAAAGACGTGGCCGAGGAGCTCAAGCGAATGTTTGCCTTCACAAGCTACCGCGCCGGGCAGGCCCCCGTATTCAAGGTCCAGCAGGGACACAAGGCGCAGTTCAGCGACAGCGGCAGCGGGCTTAATATCTCTTTTGACCGCTGCGACTATGACCCGGGTACGGGAACTGTCAGAATCGTCGGCCTCAACGTCTCCAAGACTGTCCAAAGAGAAGCGGGGCAGCCGTCCATCTTCAACCTGATTACGACAATAAAGGTAAAGGCCGGCCACACCGTGGTAATCGGCGGCGCATCGCAGAAAGACGCGCGTGACGCCCTTATAGTCGCCCTCAAAGTTACGGCCCGGAAGTGACCTGCCATGCAGTATGTGCAGCAGCTCCTGCTAAATCAGCGCAGACCCAGGAAGCGGTGGGCCTGCGGAATAACCCGGACATCCTTCAGGCATTCCAACGCGATGTTGTAGAAAGTCAGTATCGTCCCGGAACTGGGAAAACCCTGCTCAGGACCCTTCGGCGTCGCAGGCTGCAGAATAAAAGGCATCTCAGCGTCAACGCCCGCAACCACTCCCGCCGCATCCCTGATGTCCTGCGCAAGTGTCTGCGGCGTAAATACCACCTTGACGCAGCAGCGGCAATCCGCGTTCCCCGAAGCAATGGCAAGAAACTCGCGGTTAGCCTCGTACCGCGCCTCCTGCCCGGTGGCGGAGGGGATTTTTATATCCATCGAAACATACCTGATTGAATCAATAACCTCCCTTAACGCTCCGGGAAGAGTACTGTTCGTTTCAAGGTGGAGTGGCAGTCCAGTACCTGCAGCGCTCCGTGCGAACTCACTGATAAATCCCGGGCCCGCAAGCAGCGGCTCTCCGCCGGTCAGGGAAATGCTGTGAAAACCCCCGCCGGCCGCCATGAGCCTGACTTCTTCCGCAAGCTGCGAGGGCGCCAGGAGCCTGTGCTCGCTTGTATCCGTATCGCAGTAAGCGCAGGAAAGGTTGCAGCCTGCAAATCGCACAAAGATTTGCTTTCTGCCAAGCCAGCAGCCTTCACCCTGGATACTTGAGAAAACTTCGGAAACTCCGGCCCTTGCGTCTTCTTGCCCTGCCACGGCATTCCTCAATAGCGCCACTTTCCCTTTTCCCCATTATACCCCTGTTGTAATTAGAATTGTTGAAAATCTTGACGTGCTTGCGCATAATAGGTAATCCCAGGGTGAAGCAGGGAGAGCAATTTTGGAAAACACGCCCGCCGCAGGCACGGCGCTCTCGCTCGTCATCTCGGAATGGACAATCTACTCGATACTCTTTATCGCCGGCGCAGCCCTGTTCCTCTCCGGCGCCAGGTAGCTGTTCCGAAAACAACTGCGAAACCTCTACTAAAAAAAGATGCGCCCTCGCCCCGAAAAGCCTTGACACCGGGCGTGCGCATCTTTAGCATCTCGAATTCCTTAGCGAAGTGGAAGTTGTCGCAGAAAGGTTCGGAAGGAAAACTTATGCCCAGACTTGCAGGCGTTGACATCCCGGCGAACAAAAAGGTCAGAATCTCGCTGACCTACATCTACGGGATAGGTCCCACGAGCGCGAAGAACATCCTCGAAGCAACAGACGTGGACCCGGAGAGGCGCGCAAAAGACCTCAGCGAGGATGAGCTCTCGCGCCTCGCCACCGAAATAGACAAGACCTACATGATTGAAGGCCAGCTAAAGCGGCAGACCTCGCAGAACGTCAGCCGCCTCAAGGAAATCCGCTGCTACCGCGGCCAGCGCCATATAAGGGGCCTGCCTGCTCGGGGCCAGCGCACCAAAACTAACGCGCGCACCCGCAAAGGCCCGAGGCGCACCGTCGCGGTCAAGCGCTCGGTCAAGGCAATGAAGTAGCTGTTTCACAAAGGGCTGATATGGCCAAGGGAAAGAGAAAAGCCAGGCTTAACGTTGTAAAGGGAATCGCCCACATCAAGGCTACCTTCAACAATACCATAATTACCATCACTGACAAAACCGGCAACACGCTCTGCTACGACAGCGCAGGCACCATAGGATACAAGGGGTCGCGCAAGTCCACACCCTTCGCCGCCCAGCGGGCCGCAGAAGCGGTCGCGCAGAAAGTCAAGAAAATGGGCATGAAGGAAGTTGACGTTTTTATCAAAGGCCCCGGCTCCGGCCGCGAGCCCGCAATAAGGGCGCTTGCAGCCGCAGGGCTCATTATCCGCGCAATCGAGGATGTCACGCCCCTCCCCCATAATGGCTGCCGGCCGCGCAAGAAACGCAGGGTGTAGCAGCGAGAGCAAAATCACGCCGGGCTGTTTGGCCCGGCTTTTTTTGTGCCCTACCCTGCCTTCATTCGCAGGTAGGAATCAATAAAGTCCTCAAGCTCCCCGTCAAGCACAGACTGGACGTTCGAGGTCTCCTCGCCTGTACGGTGGTCCTTTACAAGCTGGTAAGGGTGAAGGACGTAGGACCGAATCTGGTTGCCCCAGGCGATTTCGCCCTTGTCGCTGTAAAGCTTCGCAAGCTCTTCCTGCCGCCTGGCCTCCCGCAGGATGTAAAGCTTCGACCGCAGCAGGCTCATAGCCTCCCGCCTGTTGGCGAACTGTGACCGCTGCGACTGCGACTGAACCACTACCCCGCTCGGCAAATGCGTAATCCTGACCGCAGAATCCGTCACGTTCACGTGCTGCCCACCCGGCCCGCTCGCGCGAAAAGTGTCTATCTTGATATCCTTCTCCTCTATCTCAATCTCGCCCTGCTCGTCAAACTCCGGCATGACCTCGACCGCGGCAAAAGAAGTGTGCCTCCGCCTGTTCACATCAAACGGCGACATCCTCACAAGCCTGTGAACCCCCGTCTCGCTCCTCAGGTACCCGTAGGCATTCCCGCCCCGCACATGGAGCGCGGCCCTCTTTATGCCCGCCTCCTCCTGGGGCAGAATGTCTATCACATCAGACTCGAAACCCCTCGCCTCGCAGTACCGCAGATACATGCGCAAAAGCATCTGCGCCCAGTCGCAGGAGTCAATCCCTC
Organism: uncultured Planctomycetota bacterium; assembly: GCA_964455955.1. GTDB lineage: Bacteria > Planctomycetota > SKW154 > SKW154 > DAOVDS01 > CAYWBA01. The sequence goes on from CAYWBA010000113.1 coordinate 7,437, forward strand.
CCGCGCCCGCGTGGATGTATATGAAGCAGTTGCGCGAGTCATTCGGCCCCCGCAGAAGCGATGCTGTCTCTATCTGCAAGACCCGCTTTCGCAGCCCGTAATACTCGTCCCGCGCCTCCTCGTATGCGCCCTCATCCCCCTCGGAAAGCGCAAGCTCGGCTAAAACAACAGTATCTTCAAGCGCATCCTCCGCCTCGACAATCGGCTCCACCGCGTTCTTGAGCGCCTTGAGCTTCTTTATAACCTTGTCCTGGCTGCCAGACTCCCAGAACCCGGGCACCGACATCTCCTTCTCAAGATGTACTATCTCGGCCTGCTTGCTCTTGAGGCCCACCGCATCCCGCAGGCCGTGCAGCTTCTCAAGAAGTTCCTTTATGTCATCAAGCAGTTGAGCATCCATACAGCGTTGTCTCCAGAAGAATTGGGGCCAAAAGAGGTCTCGGAAATAGAAACGCGGAGTCAGGCGCACATCGTGCGCTGGTGAGAATTCCGGTGCTCATTCCCTGTCTTGCATGCCTTCATAACGCACTTCCTGAATGCAATCTCTATATAACTATAGCATCCCGCGCCGCCCCGGTCAAGGTATTTAGCAGGCGAACTTGTTCGCCGCTTGACAACCCGGGGGCTTCAGCCCGCGGGCAATCTTTCCGCGCGTTTACCCCCGCCGCCTGCTTACAGGAGGAGGGATTTATCGTACCTGTTTAACTATAAAAAGTGTCGGTCATTTAGCGAAGGGCGACAACTCTCGCTTCGTAAATCCGGTTATCTTCTTGGTCATCTTTGTGATGAGTCACAATTTCCACAAGATAGGCTTTTCTTAAAGACTTGGAGCCAGAATATCATTGCTTCGTATCATTTCTTCTGGGGTGTCCTTCACGCGTTTGAGAATCCGTTCTCTTCTCAAAGATAATCTTCCAGGCCGCCGCAAACACAACCAAGCCAGCCAGATACAATACAAAATAGAACCCTAAGAGGTTTCCTAACTTGTTAGCCACCCATTCACCCCAAATATATGGAGCTACCACATATTGTAGAAGCAGAATTGCTGCCAAGGGAGCTACAGCGCCGACCAAAGCCCATCGACCAAAACTGGGTTTCGCTGAGGATTTCCCCATGTTTTCGTGTCCTCTCCTATTTTCGTAGCCCAACGTAACTACTTAGCCGAATGATGCGACATTTCTTCGCAAAACTGGTACGGTATTTCCATTCAATATCATGCCTGGTTCTCATTTATTTATACCGCATAGCGCGGCGCAGGGTCAACCAAAACACGCCGTCTTTGACCCGCCGCGGCTGGGTTTTGAAATTTTCCCCACCGATAGACACGGCAAGGTTCGGATTTTTATTCCGCGCTGCAAGCAACGCGGCTAAAATACCCGCGGGCTGAAGCCCGCGGCTTGCTTGCATTAGACGCCGCCGGCACGCTGAACCCCTCACCACACAACTATTTTCTCTTGCTCTTAAAACTGCCTCCATCGCTGTAAAAGATGTTGCAAAATCTTGCAACATCTTTTCGCGGGGCCGCGGGGTTTAAATATGCCCGCGGGCGCAAGATTTAGCCGGCGGGCTTGCCCGCCGAGTCTCTTTCTTATTTCCGAACCATAATTATTATCTTCTCTTTTCTGCGTTTCTCCGCGTCCTCTGCGCCTCTGCGGTTATAAGGGTTCCCGGCCACCCATGGGCGCAAAGCC
>CAYWBA010000114.1:0-9103 GCA_964455955.1 uncultured Planctomycetota bacterium
CCTGCTTGCGGCATTAACAAGCGGCAAGTAGGCCGGCGCTCTTGACTTGCCGCTCCGGTCTGCCTATAATTGCCCCGGCAGGAATTTCTCTCTTCTTTACTTATGGACTGTCGCATGGCCGAGACGCCACAGGATATGCACGTTTCCAAACCCGAGATACTTTTCGGCAGGCTAACTGTGAAATACGGCCTTGCCACAAAAGAGCAAATCCTCGATTCCATAAACGAACAGGCGAAGCTGCGCAAGAGTGGCAAAGAATACCACCTCGGCCAGGTCATGGCTATGAAGGGGTATCTTTCCGTTGACCATCTGGAAATGTTGCTCCAGTGCCAGCACGAAACAGTACTTGCATGCCCCGAGTGCTCTGCAGAGTTTAAGATCGAGGGATACCTTCCCGGAATGCGCCTGAGCTGCAGGAAATGCAGGCGAGGCACGCTGGTTAAGCCCGAGCAGCTCACCGCCGAGGCGCCCAAGGGAAAGAAACATAGAACAAGCACAAAAATCGGCACCATAGGTGACTACGTGATTGTCAAGGAGATTTCAAGAGGCGGCATGGGGGTTGTTTATAAAGCCAGGCGCAAGGATTACAAGCGCACCGTCGCGCTGAAGATGCTTCTCGACGAAAAAAGCTCCTCGGAGAACGAAGTCGCCCGCTTCAGGCTGGAAGCAGAGGCGATAGCGAAATTAAGCCACCCCAACATTGTCGCCGTGTACGACCTGAGCGAGACAGACGGGCAGTACTTTTTCGCCATGGAGTTTATCAACGGCGAAAGCCTGGAAGACCGGCTGGAGCAAGGAAAGTTCTCGATAGAAGAGAGCGCGCGCATAGTCCACGTCCTCGCGAAGGCCCTGGCCTACGCGCACGGCAGGGGCATTTGCCACCGTGACATCAAGCCCGGCAACATACTTATTGAAAAAGGCACAGGCCGGGTAGTTCTTACAGATTTCGGGCTGGCGGTAAAGGAGAAGCAGTCACGCAGGCTTACCCGGTCGGGCTTTGCACTTGGCACGCCTGCATACATGGCGCCCGAACAGTGTATTGACCAGGCTTCGTCCCCGGCGTTCGATGCTCGCACTGACATCTATCAGCTCGGCTCTGTGCTTTACGAAATGCTGACAGGTCAACCGCCTTTCGACTTCCCTTCCCCCATCGAAACACTGCTGCGCAAGCTCAGAGAGGACCCGCCGCCTCCACGGTCCATAAACCCTGAAATTCCGCCTGGGGTCGAGAGAATCTGTCTCAAGTGCGTGCAGCGGGACATTGACCTGCGCTACACTGACGGTGAAAGCCTGGCGGAGGACCTCGAACCATTTTTGAAAGCTGCCGAGGCCAACAAGAAGCCCAGGCATGGTGGTCTGGCTTCTCTCCTGCTGAAGGTCATTGTTATCCTTGGACTTCTCGGGGTTGTTGTTTACTGCACCTGGCGGTTATACCTTGCCATTGTGCACGGCGAAACAGGCGCTTTCCCGATAATTAGTTGAAGCTGTTTGCCTTTGAAACCCTGCGGGTGTAGAATAAAGTTTTCAGGTATGCTACAGGAGGGTGAAAAGTGGGGGTGCGCTTAGGGGTTAACATAGACCACGTGGCTACACTCCGGGAGGCAAGGAAGGGCAAGGAGCCGGACCCGGTTTATGCAGCCCATATCGCCGAGATGGCCGGGGCCGACCAGATAACAATCCACCTGCGAGAAGACAGGAGGCACATACAGGACCGCGACCTGCATCTCCTGCGCCAGAGTGTTTTTACCGCCCTGAACCTTGAAATGGCTGTTGTGGGGTCAATTATCAGAATAGCGCTTGAGGTAAAGCCTGATACTGTGACTCTTGTTCCCGAGCGCAGGGAGGAGATAACAACCGAAGGCGGGCTTGACGTGGCCGGTCAGAAGAAGACAATAAGAAATGCGGTGAAGCGGTTCCGCGCCAAGAGAATCAAGGTCAGCCTGTTTATAGACCCCGACCCGCAACAAATTGAGGCCTCGGCAGAAACCGGCGCGGACGCGGTGGAGCTCCACACCGGCGCCTATGCCAATGCCCGCTCTGGCCGTGCTGTAACGAGGGAGCTGGCCCGCCTGAAGCGCGCGGCCGAGCTTGCCGCGAAGATGGGGCTCAGCGTCGTCGCGGGCCACGGCCTCAACTACCACAATACTGAGCCAATTGTCACAATACCCCAGATTGAAGAGGTCAATATCGGGCACAGCATAATATCAAGGGCCCTCTTCACAGGGCTTGAGGTCGCAGTACGAGACATGAAAAACCTGCTCTTGCGATAACTGCACGGAGGCTGCATGTTTGAAGGAGTCCATACTGCAATAGTCACACCTTTTGCGGACGGCAAGGTGGATTATGAAGCCTTCGCCGCGCTTCTCGAATGGCAGGTGGAATCGGGTGTAGCAGGCATTGTTCCGTGCGGGACAACAGGCGAGTCAGCAACGCTCAGCGAGGAAGAGCACGCCGAAGTAATTGATTTTGTTGTCAAAGAAGTCCGCGGCCGCGCCAGTGTAATTGCAGGCACAGGCTCCAACTGCACCCGCACCGCAATCCAGATGACGAAGCACGCTGAAAAATCCGGCGCGGATGGCGCCCTTCTGGTTTCTCCGTACTACAACAAGCCGACGCCTGAGGGCCTTTACCAGCATTATCTTGAAATCTCCAAGTCAACCTCGCTGCCCCTTGTGCTCTATAACGTCCCGGGCCGGACTGGCAGGAACCTGCCTGCCGAAGTCATCGAGCGGCTGACAGAGCGGGAAAATGTCGTGGCCGTGAAGGAAGCAAGCGGCAATATGGCGCAGGTGTCGCGCCTCGCCGCCAACACCCGGCTTACAATCCTCTCCGGCGATGACAGCCTCACCCTGCCAATCCTCTCGGTAGGCGGCAAAGGTGTAATTTCCGTTGCAAGCAACATCGTGCCGACGGAGATGAAACAGCTTGTGAAGTCTTATCTTGCTGGAGATACTGAGGGCGCCCTTGCCCTTCACCGGAAGCTCTTTGATCTGTTCGAGGCGCTTTTTGTTGAAACAAATCCCATACCTGTGAAAACCGCTCTTGCGGAAATGGGAAAAATTAACGGGCACTTTAGGCTCCCATTGGTTATAATAGAAGAGGGTAACAAACAGAAGCTGTTGAAGGTTCTTGGCAAACTCGGCCTTCTTTGACCCTCAGAGAGTAGAGCAGGCTTCGCCGGAGGCTACTTGAACAAGGAAAAAGTCACGCAGGCTGTAAGGTTGTTTCTTGAAGCGATAGGAGAAGACCCGGACCGCGCAGGCCTGAAAGAAACACCGGCGCGCATCCAGCGCATGTGCGAAGAAATCTTCAGCGGCATCGGGGCTGACCCGAGCAAGCTGATTAAGGTCATAGTAGAACACCAACACGATGAAATCATTCTTGTAAAGGATGTACCGTTTTACTCGACCTGTGAACACCACCTGCTGCCGTTTACAGGTGTTTGCCACGTGGCGTATGTTCCCGACGGCAGGATAACAGGCCTGAGCAAAATAGTGCGCGTAATTGAAGCGTGCGCACGCAGGCCGCAGGTTCAGGAAAGGCTTACCACCCAGATTGCGGAATCAATAATGAAGGCGCTGCGGCCAAAGGGCGTTATGGTTGTGATGGAAGCCGAGCACATGTGTATGACAATGCGAGGTGTCAAGAAACCGGGCTCGCTCGCGGTTACAAGCGTCGTGCGCGGCATTTTCAGGAAAAACGCCAAGACACGGGCGGAGGCAATAGCACTGATAGAAGGCAGCGGGTAGCACCCGCAGGCGAGATCTTACATATATAGATAGATGCTCGAAATGCAACGGAGAAAATGTAGGAGTACCCTGAAAGAGAAGGCTGTCTTGCGTGCCCAGGCTCTGGGCCCCAGGGCCATTGATTAACAGGTGTCTTCGGCACTTTCAACGCGGACTCTTGTCAACGGGAGAGAAAAGATTATGAGAGCACTCAGGGTCACCGCTCTCCCACTCGCCGTGCTCCTGCTGTGTACCTGCCTGCTCGCACAGGACAAGGACTACGAGGTGCTTGAGGCGCAGAAAGTCTATTACGGCGATTGCGATTCCTTTGAAAGCCCCGCCTCTGTCGTCAGCGCGTCTGTCTTCCCACACACAAAACCATACAAGCTGATAAAGGAAAAAGAACTTACTGAAAAAGACCCCGAGTACTGGGTCTTGCTCCACGAGGCTAACAAGGTGTTCCGACATGCGGTCAAGGCGGTGGCCGCCTCTTTCGACTATGACCTGGTTGCTGAAAGCGGGGCGGTCAAGCCTGCCGCAGAAGATGTCTCTATCCCGGACATCACCCCATTCGTCATAGCGCAGGTCAAGCGCAACCCGGAGGGCCAGTAATGCTTAGAGACTATCTCAAGACCTCGCGTGGCCGCGTTGCGAGCGCCAGGGGTCTGGATACAAGGAGCAACAACGAAATCGTATCAGTGGATACCTGCAGGAGGCGCGACGCAGTAGACAGGCCCCTGCCGCCGCAACCCGCAAGGGCTGGGACGATGAGCGTCGCATCGCGGCGTCTCTCGTCCTGCGGGTGTCTCTGGACACGACTTCGTCCTCGTTCCTTGCGCTGCTTGCTCCTCGGCCCAGCGCGGCCGCGTGAGGTCTTGAGACAGTCTCTAAAGCAAATTTGTCTCGGCGCAGCAGTGCTCGCGTTGCTGTGCTGCGTATCATGTGTAACAAGGAGATATGAAGTCAGGGGTGATGAATTAGTCCCCTTGCAGCGAACCCGCAGGCCGCTGCGCGTCAAGCAAGATGTCGCAACACCCCAGCCTGCGCAGGAGGCTGGCGAGCAGGCCGCGGCCGATAACTTCGACCAGGAAGCGTATCTGAAAGCCTTCCTGAAGGATTGCCGAAAGGAGCCCAATGGGAAACTCACCAAGTTTTACCGCGCCCTCTACCAGGATGCCGGCAACCTGGCTTCCCTCCTTGAATCCTGGAAGGGCAAGGAAACCAGGCTTGTTGCCTACCATGAGAGAAATATGCTTCTTATTACCGACACTGAAGAATCCCTCAAGAACATTGCCAGCGTCCTTCACCGGCTCGATTGCGAGACCCCGCAGGTTCACATAAAGGTGAGAATTGTGGAAATCTCCGCATCTTCCGACCTTGAGTACGGCCTTGAGTACACACAGAACCGCACCACTCGTGGAAGCCTGCTCAAGAATATAAACGCTGTGCTTAACCCCAAGAACTACCTCGATTCAGAGAAGAGCGAAGACATCCAATTCCAGGGCGCCACGTTCGGGCTGTTTACGAGCGGCAAGCACTCCGGCGATGTAGACATAACTATCCGCATGCTGCAAGAAAGAACTAATGCTGAAATACTCTCCTGTCCGGACATCTTTGTCGAAAACGGGGCAACCGCAACCCTCCACACAGGCGAGGAAGTACCGTACCAGGAAGTAAGTGTTATTGGCACACAAACCCAGTACTTCACGAAGTTCAGGAACGTCGGCGTGCAGCTCATGGTAAAACCACTATTCGTGGGAGACGACGCGGTCAGGCTGAATGTAAAGCCGGAGGTGTCGTCGCTTACCGGCTGGACCGACCCTTCGGTGACCAAGATTTCCAACCCAATAATCTCGACGCGCAACTGCAGCACTACCGTTACGGTAGAGGGCGGCGAGACGATTGTCATTGCAGGCCTTCTTGAGAACCGCAGGCTCCTTGTGAAACGCAGCCTGCCTTTAATAGGCGATATCCCTCTGCTGGGCTACCTCTTCAGCTCATTCCGGTACGAAGTGGACAAAACCCAACTTCTGTTCTTCCTGACTATTGAAATTGTTCATCCCGGCCGGCCGGAGAATAGGCCAAAGGTACTGGAGCCGGACAAACCTGGACAAGACTTAAAGCGGTAGACCACGAAGATTTGCTCAGTCCTTGCCCTTCAGTTCTGAGGAAACTTTAGACACCTCTTTCTTGAAGACCTCCAATTCGCCCTGCATAAGCCTGTCCATGAACTCGCCTGACCTCGCGGGCGCGGTGACCGGCTCAACCTGGAACGCCTGCTCGCAGCGCTTAAGAAAGCGCACGTATGCTTTGAGGTACACAAGATTCTCTTTCTCAAGCCCGGTAAGCTTTTTGCGTACTTCCGGGAGCTTGCCGGCATACTCCTGCCTGCGCGGCTCGTTTTTGTCCGCCGCCGCGTCCACGTAAAGCCCCTCAAGCAGGCCAAGCGCCGCCTCCCTTTCAGAGCGCGCAGTAACAAGCATAAGAACAGATGGCGCGCAGTTCGCAAGCTGCAGCGTCAGAAAGTAAACAAGCTCCGCCACGGCCTGGCTGACATCGTAAAGCTTCTTCTGCCGGTCCTTGCGGGCAATTCCAACAGCCGCATCGAGAACCGCTTTGACCATCCTCACCTCAGCATCTTCCGTAGAAGTCCAGGCAGTTACCTTGCGAAAACGCTCGCTGTAGCCCAGCTTTTGCAGCGCGTTCAACCGTTCCCGCGCCACGGCGCGGCGGCCTGTATCAAAACGCTTAAGACTAACCGCGGCCGTGAGCTCGTCAAACATCCTGGCCTGGTTGTGCAGCTTGAGGCTTGCAAAAGCAGTCGCGTAGCGGTAAAGCGCGTTCTTCTCATCGAACATCGCCGCCAGCTCAAAACGCATCAGCGCTCTTTTAGCAGACCGGTCCGTGGCAAGGCAGTAACGCCCGAGAAGGTAGTGGTAGCGGGCAACTGTCGGATGCTCGGTAACCAGGGTTTCAAGTCTCTTCAGCGCGTCCTGCGGTTCGAGCATGGAAAGAATCGCCTCCATGGCCGCAGGCTGCAGGGCTCCCGCCTCCGCCGCCTTCCGCAGCTTCCCGGCCGGGAGCTTAATCTGCTTATCGAGGGCGGCCTTGAGCTTGCGGTAGGTCTTCTCGCGGTCAGCGATAAAGTCCGCCACCATTTTTGGTACCTTCTTGCCGTAAAGCTCCGCCATGTAGTCAAGGAACCGCTCAATCTCCTCGGACGCAAGCTTGAGCCTCACAGCCTCTTCCTTAACAAGAACTTTTACCAGCTCCCTGCCCTCGGCCAGTTCCTCAGGGGTGTATTTGAGCCGTTTCTCAATATCAACCGGGGGCGTCAGGCGGCGTACAACCAGCCTGACATCATTGTCCTTTGTAAAAGCAATTGTGGGCTCCTTACTCTTGTCAATTGTGGGATTGAGCTCGATATAGCGCTTGAGGCATTTGACGGCATCCTCCTTTCGGCCCAGCTTCGCCAGTGCCGACCCGAGCAGGTAATAGGCCTGGTACGGGTGCTTCTCATCCTCGCTCAAAGAAAGCCTTGCGTATCTGACGCAATCGGCGTACTTCTGCACCGCAAACGCCGCCCTCGCCGAACCAAGCAGCGCGGGCGAATAGTTCGCATCAACCGTCAGGGCCTTCTTGTACCACTTGAGCGCACCGGCTGCATCCCCGGAAACAAGGACAATATCCCCCTTCTTCGTCAAAGCCTGCGGGTCTTCCGGACTGACCTTCAGGATTCCATCCAGCATGGCATGAGCATCATCATATTTCCCGAGGCGGCCATAGTGCTGGGCAAGCTGGCGCATTACCGGGACATCTTTGGGATTCCTTTTCAGCCGCCGCAGGAGGTTCTCCATCAGCAGATCTTCCGTCACAGCCGCAGAAGGGCTCTTCGGTGAAGAGAGAAGGTCAACAGTCAGCCTCTCATCCCTGGGCTTCTCACCGCGCGTTTCAAGCCTCCGCTCAATGCGCACAAAACAGCCTTCGCCATGGTCGAAGTATAACGTGGCGGTAAGCTCGCGCGCAGGCTTCTTGTCCACTCTCTCGGTCGAGGCGAGCTCCATCCTGAAAATCGCACACTTACGGCCATTATACTCGCCAAAGCCTGTAAACTCACACGTGCCTTGAAGCCTGGCCCTTTTCATGTCCACTTTCCAGAACGACCCGGCCGCAACCGGCCCGCGCGGCAAAGGCATAATGCCGTCAAGAAACTCCTGCGGCCCCGCCAGAGCGTTTTTATCCTCGCCCTGCACCTTCCCGGCCCGGTCCATGACAAGGCCGAACGAATGCTCTTTCAGGCCCTCCTCGGTCGCGTTATACCATTCATCCTTTTCGCGCCACCTTATCTCCGCGTAGATGTTAGAAAATACAGCCGAGGCGCTGCCTCTTGCGCTGATAGTTATTGTGCTTGAAACAATGCTCCTTTGGGCCGTGCCTCCAGGTGAGACAACATCACCGCGGAGCTGGTAGGTAAAAATATCCCCTTTGCGCCACTTCCACCTTGGCAGGATTTTCGCCTGTGGTTCGGCCTGCGCAAAAACAAGCCCCGCAAGCAGCAAAACAGAGAACGCTCCAGCAGCTATTTTTCTAATCACGACAAGCCACCTTTCAACGCAGCAGTCTTGCTGAATTGATAACAAAACAGCGCCCGAAAGTCAATTACGCTTAGAGGCTCTTATTTTCCGCCCTCAGCAGTGGTACGAAAATAACAAATAGCAAGCCCCCTGCTTGACTCGCGGGGGTATTTACAAATCAACTCCGGCGATTCTTGGGAACCTTCAACTCCCCGTCAACGCATCTCATTAGATTCACCGACCTTATGGCAAATACCGGCTGATTTCCGGGATGCTATTGCGCGTAATCTGGCCGACAGACGATACGGCTCCGAATGTAAAATAGTCTTTTTTCTTGGAATGTATACAACAAGTGTCCGAATAATTGCGTAACAGATTAGTAGAAAAGCAATGGGCTTTGTTTTGGAGAGTTCATCTTTTTCATTACGGGAGTTTGTGATGTCTAAGAAGTTTGTTTATGCAGGGATAGTCTTGGCAGGATTTTTTGTTTTTTGCCTCTTGATTATTGAGGCCGGTTTTGCGCAGGTCTCTCCCGGAGGTGGAACTTTCGGACCGGGTGGCCGTTTATCGGAGAAGGACAGGAAAAAGATTGAAAAGATAAAAAAGACGATGCGGGAGCGTGCCGAAGAGGCGGTGCTGAAAGCGCTCAAAGACGGCAAGTCTGAGCAAGAAGCGCGGGCGGCTGCGCAAAAAGCGATTGATAAGATACTTCAGTATAGTTCTAAGATACTTCAGAAGTGTTCAAATTATGAGAAGCGAAATCTGGAACGGACGGCCGATAGAACTGCCAAGGATGTAGCA
>CAYWBA010000115.1:0-9089 GCA_964455955.1 uncultured Planctomycetota bacterium
GGGTGCTATGGCGAAGAAGAAGGCGGCCAAGAAGAAGCCGGCGAAGAAGAAGGCGGCCAAGAAGAAGCCGGCGAAGAAGAAGCCCGCCAAGAAAAAGGCCAAGAAAAAGGCCAAGAAGAAAAAATAGGCTGAAAGTAAGCATGCCGGGCCCTGATTTTCTCAGGGTCCGGTTTGTCTTTTTAGCCCCCACCTGTACGCCACAACTCTGAAAGCTGGTATGCGTTTCCTCATTACCACCCCGCACTGGTAGAAACCCACGCGCACCGGTGTCGAACGCGGCAAAAAATATGTGCGCACATGTGCAAGAAATTGTGATGCTATCCGGCCCCAAAACCGTCTGTATAGATGGAGGGACAGCACGTTAGTTCCATGGAAAGGAGGCCGAAGATGAGAACTGCATTGATGTCGGCGCTCATCGCGATTTTGGCTTCAACCCCAGCATGTGCCATTCTTGACACCGCTACTGAGATTGAGACCGGCAGCGAGGGCAAGGGGCTTGCGAATCTCTACGAATGCATCACCGCGGTTACGGTCAAGGTTCTCGTAATGTGCGAAACCGGGCAGGCCATCGTCTCCAAGCACGGTACAGGTGTTCTTGTCGGGCACAAGGGAAACACCTATGTTCTCGTAACCAACAAGCACGTGATTGACACCCCGGACAGCCTCCCGGCAGCCGAAAAGGTTAAGCACAACATCGAACATCCACTGCTCGGCAATGTCCGGGTAAAAGTTCTCGCAACTGACGAAGAGCGGGACCTGGCATGCCTGTCATTTGAAAGCGGCGAAAACCTGCCCCTGGCGCGGTTCGTCGCATCCACACCGCCGCTGCTGACCGAAGTATATCACTACGGGTTTGGCGGCCTCTGGTACAAAGGGCCTTTTGCTACAAAGGGTGTCTTCTCGTCAAGAAGCCGCGTCTGGCTGTCCCTGCCCTGCGCATGGACAGTTACTTGCAATGTGTGGTATGGCAGTTCCGGCGGCGGGGTGTTTACCGCAAGCGGCAGACTTATGGGAATCACAAGCGTCATAGATATCGAACGCAGGGAATACCTCCCCTGGCTGGTCGGGATGGTCCCGTACTCGGAGTTGGAAAAGTTCCTGGAGAACGCAGGCTTCTAACGCGAAGCGCCGCGCGGCAATCTCATCTCCTCAGCCTGCTGAGATTGCTTCGTCACTTCATTCCTCAATGACAGAGAGACGTTACCCGCATTTGAACCATGCCGAAATTGCTTTTGAAGAAGTGAGGAAGGAACTCGCAGCAATACGGGCGGGGATGATTCGGCTGCGTTAGATGTTGCAATAGTTTTTTTGGCCGGTATAATATTCTTCCTTGCTGAGCAGGAGGGGGAATTATGGCGAATGGTTCAACTGTTGGCGTGGTTGGCGTGGGGCCAATCGGGGGCATACTCTCGGCACACCTTGCCAAATCGGGTGTTGATGTTATCGTAGTTGATGTAGTAGAGCCGCTTATTGCGCGAGTCAAAGAACAGGGCATTCATGTTACAGGCCCTGCATCTGAGAAAACTTACGGGGAGTTCGCAGTTAAGGTGAAGGAGGCTTCCGTCTCCTTCGATGCGCTTGCGGATGCCGGGTACGTTTTTGTCTGCACCAAGACTATTGTCCTCGATGCAGTGGTAGATTCACTGAAACCTGTCTGGACGGAGGGCAAGACACTTATCAGTTTCCAGAACGGGATAGACCCTGAAGATGTCCTTGCCCAGGTGGCTGGCAGGGACAACACGCTGAGGGTGGTTGTCAACTACGCGGGTAACGTGGTCGAGCACGGCGTGTGTAAGATGAACTGGTTCACGCCTCCAAACCACATCAGCGCGCTCACTGAGGCAGGCAGGGCAAAGGCGGAGGAAATCGCACAAATCCTTTCGGACGCCAAACTCACAACCGATGTTGTGGATGATGTGAAGAAGTACGCATTTGAGAAGACCGCGCTCAACGCCACGCTCTGCCCAATCTGCGCGCTGACGGGCCAGACAATGGGCGAGGCGATGGCGGATGAGGATGCAAAGCTCCTCGTTCTGGAAATCCTCAAGGAAGCGCGCGAGGTGGGCGAGGCGCAGGGCTGGCAGTTTGAGCACACGATAGAAGACTGGATGAAGTACCTTTCCGCGGGCGGCCCGCACAAGCCTTCGCTTGCAGTTGATTTGGATGCGGGCCGGAAAACGGAAATTGATTTTATGAACGGCAAAATCACGGAGTACGGGCGCAAGCTTGGGATACCGACTCCGTACAACGACTCGATGGTCTGGTCTGTGCGCGCGACAGAGCGCCGTATTCGTTCAGGCAAATAACTTTTTGAGGGAGAAGGAATGGAGAAGAAGAGCGTAGTCGGCTGGATAGGTTTTCTTGTTTTCCTGCTAATTATCCTTGGCGTTGCGGGGGTTGTTCTGGGCGTCTCGATTATGGTAAGGGCTACGGAAGGTATGGCTGCTTACTCGATGATAGGGGCGGCGCTGTTTTTCATGCAGGCGACGCTCGCGTTCGGGTATGCGCTGCGTTCCATGACTCGCTGATTCCATCTTTTTAGCGGCTGGGTGAATCCGGCGAAGCTAAGAATAATTGATACGCCGATTACCTGGCAAGAGATAAGGGGTTCGATAGATGAACTTGGTGAGCAAAAACTCAGTCTTCTTACTCAATATTTGAACTCACCACACTTGAGATTTTGACAGAGGTTGAAATATGAAGAAGTTCCAGATTTATGTTGAGACCTCCGTATGGAATCTGTACTTCGACCGGCGGGCAGCAGCGTTTCAGAAAGCCACGCAGAAGTTCATAGATGGGATACGCAGGAGCAATTACGAGCTATTTATCTCAAGCGTGGTGATTGCTGAAATTGCTCAAGCGCCCCAGGAACGCAAGAACAGTATGCTTCAACTCATCGAAGAAGTGAACCCTGTTGTTCTGGAACTCACCGTTGAGGCTGATACACTATCGCAGGCTTACGTGGAGAGCGGGGCACTGCCCCAGGGTAGTTTGAGAGATGCAAATCACATTGCGATTGCCACTGTCTACCAACTTGACGCCATTGTGAGTTGGAATATGAAGCATATAGCAAATGTTGCGCGAAAAGAGCGTGTCAGGGCGCTCAATATCAGCCAGGGCTATCTGAAGGAGTTGGAAATGATAACCCCCTTGGAGGTGAGCGAGTATGAAGTCTGACAGCGTGCCGGAGCCTGTCCGCGAGGTGTGGGAATGGCGCAAACTGCTTCAGAAGAATCTTGAGAAACTGCCGTCCGGGGAAAAGGTGCGCAGGATAAATCAGATCGCAAAGGAAGTGTGCCGACGCTGCAAGCTCAAGATTCGCTCTGCTGCCGACATAACGCCCGGCGGGTAATTACAAAGCCGGTGGACTCCAGTCCACGGGTATCAATGAAAGCATTAACCGATAGCACGGAGGAATAGTATGGCTGACACTGAAGCGCGTATGAAAGGTCACGTGAAGAGCGGGGTCGGTTCCGGCGCCGGGTACGAGGGGATAGTCATTGCCGGTGCCAAGCGCACGCCTTTCTGCAAGTTCGGGCAGGGCGGCCAAGACGGGGTACTGGGCATGCTCTCGGGGACTGACCTTGGGGTTATCGCGAGCCGTGCCGCAATCGAGCAGTCAGGTATTGGCGCGGCCGAGTTCGACCACGTGGTTTATGCGCAGGCAGGGTGTTCCTCGCCGGACAAGTTTTTCTGCGCGCGGCATGTCGGCCTCTACTCAGGTATTCCGGTACATGTACCTGCCTTGCTTGTGCAGCGTATCTGCACCTCTTCGATTGATTCGATGATTAACGGGGTGGAGCATATCGCGACCGGCAAGGCTACAATTTCGCTTACCGGCGGGTGCGAGGGCCTTACGCAGGCGCCGGTCTCCATATTTGGCGCGCGGCAGGGGTTCAGGCTTTTCAGGTACGATTCTGTGGACTACCTGCTTGTCGCCTTCCTCGATACGGCGGTTGACCTCATGATGGGCGAGACTGCGGAGAACATCGCCAAGAAGTACGGGATTACCCGCGAGGAGTGCGACGAGTGGGGTTTTGTCTCGATGAACCGGGCCAACGACGCGCAGAAGAACGGCTACTTCGATGCCGAAATCACGCCTGTTGTGCCTGGTAAGATTTCGGAGCACGGGTTTATCCCGCGCAAAATCCGGCTGCCCCGCGGCGTCGAGGTTGTGGACCGTGACGACGGGGTGCGAGGGACTTCGATGGAGGCGCTTGCGAAACTGCGGCCTGCTTTCATACACAGGCGAAAAGACATGGAGTTCCCGGGCGTGCAGACTGCGGGC
Organism: uncultured Planctomycetota bacterium; assembly: GCA_964455955.1. GTDB lineage: Bacteria > Planctomycetota > SKW154 > SKW154 > DAOVDS01 > CAYWBA01. The sequence goes on from CAYWBA010000115.1 coordinate 4,289, forward strand.
AACTCCTCGCAGATAACCGACGGCGGGGCTTCCATAGTGCTGACCACGGCCGCGGAGGCGAACAAACGCGGCATTGCGCCGCTTGGCCGCGTGATTGCCTCCGCATCGGCAGGTGTTGACCCTGCATTCATGGGACTTGGCCCGATACCGTCATGCAGGCTCGTACTTGAGATTGCGGGGATGAAGGTTGAGGACATGGACCTTGTGGAGATAAATGAAGCGTTCGCCGCGCAGTACATTGCGTGCGAGCGCGAGCTCGGGCTTGACCGCGAAAAGACAAATATTAACGGCGGGGCGATTTCCTTCGGCCACCCTTACGCTGCGACAGGCGCGCGCCTGACTATGACAGTTCTTTACAACCTGCGCCGCCTCGGCAAGCGGTACGGCCTGGCCTCGGCCTGCATAGGCGGCGGCATGGGCACGGCAGTCATTGTCGAGGCGTTCCCGGAGTAGGCGCTGCGGAATCTGGCGGCGGTTGCGTTCTGTGGTCAATCAGTACTTGAGAACCATAATTTCCTTAAAGCGCCAGACTTTTTCCTTCTTTTGAAGTTCGATTTGGTATAGTGTGGCCCCTCCGACATCGTGCAGGTCCACGAAGGCGCGATCACCATTGCCAACTACCCCGGTTATGCGTAAGTACCTGACTTTAAGAATTTCGAGTTCCGCACCTGTATAGACCCTGATGCTCCCGTCAGGTTTTGCGACAGCCAGGGCAATTGGTGAGTTTTCCAGGTACACGACCTCACCTTTTGCAAACGGTTCGGACTTACTGCTTTTTCCATATTCAAGAACTGCCGTGCCAATCTCGCGGAGGGCGGTTGTGTTGAGATAGCTGCTGAATAGCGGGGTGTCTTTGCCCTTGCCATCCCACCACTGCTGCCATTTCTTCTTGTCAGAGCCGAAGTCTTCCCGGGTGTATTCTTCGAGCAGCGCAACCGGGGATTTGACATCCAGCACCTCCGCCTGTTCCTTGGAGATAGTTCCGACCATCTCGATAACGTGCTCAACACTCGACGAGTGGCCGAGGCCAAGTGCGACCTCGAGGGCGGTGAGCTTGAGGACTTTTGCATCCCGGCCTTTTTCCGGGTCGGTATCGGCGGCGAGCTTTGCAACATCCTGGGCTGCCCCTCTCAGGTGCGCGGATGCTATCATCCGGAGCGCGCCGGGCTTGTCCTTGCCTTCAAGCATCTTGAAGGCCCGGTGCACTGCCTTAGAATCTCTGAGCACAAGGAGTTCGAGCCACGCCTGGTTGCGCACTTCTTCGACACGGTCTTTGGTGAGCTTGTCGAGGTAGAGAGTGGCCTGCTTGCCCGTGACTTTCCTCAGGGCCGTGGCTGCCGCGCGCCGGACATTGCCATCTTTTCCAGGGTGGGAGCAGGCTTTGAGAAGTGCAGGGGCGCACGCGGGCGAGCCGATTTTTTCAAGCAGCTCGACAATCAGCAGCTTCTCCTGCTGGTTGCTCTCGTCAAGCGGGCTGTCGTAAAGGGTGCTGAGAAGCTCGATTGACTCGGGCATTGCCAGGCCGGCGATTCCGCGCAGGGCCTTCAGCTTCTCTTCATAGGAACTTTCTCCAAAGATGACGGTCTTGAGTTTCTGGAAAGCAGCGCCCTTGAGTGTTTCAAGCCGCTGCGCCTCTTCAGCGGGTGAGGGAGGGGCTGGGGGCGCATCATCAGGCGGCTCTGCAAACAGCAGTGCATCGGCTGCAAAGAGCGCAAGGCATATCAGGAATATGGTGAACTCCCGTTTCAATCCGCAGTCCTCCTTCAGCTTTTCGCGCCTGCGACGACTTTTCCGCGCTTGATGATTGTGCGCGCAAGGTTGACTCCGTAATGGTAGGCTATGCCGCGGTGGTTTCTGCAGTTCCAGATAACAAGGTCGGCCTGCTTGCCGGGTTCGAGCGTCCCGAGCGTATCGCCCCGGTCAATCGCGCATGCGGCGTTGAGGGTTGATGCGGTAAGCGCCTCGGCAGGCGTCAGTTCCAGGTACAGGCACGCCAGCGTCTGGATTATCTGCATGGATTCGGTCATGGACGAGCCGGGGTTGCAGTCTGTGGAAAGCGCTATAGGCACGCCTTTTTCCTTGAGCTTGTCTGCGGGGGCGTAGCTGTCGGTTTTGATAAAGAATGATGTGCCTGGCAGCAGCACCGCTATTGTGCCGGTTCTGGCGAGGGCGTTGATTCCTTTCTTTGAGATTGCGACAAGGTGGTCTGCGCTTGCGGCGCCGAGCTGCGCCGCCAGCTCGGCTCCTCCCAGTGCTGCCAGCTCGTCCGCGTGGAGCTTGAGTTTGAAGCCTGCTTCTTTCGCCGCGGTCAGAATCCGGCGCGACTGCTCGAGGTTGAACACGTGCTCTTCAGTGAATATGTCCGCAAACTCCGCAAGTCCGGACTTTGCCACTGCGGGAATCATCTGCTCAACAAGGAGCCGGACATAGCCTTCGCGGTCGTGGCGGAACTCCTGCGGCACCTCGTGTGCGCCGAGAAAAGTGGAGACCACATCAAGGGGAGTATTCTTGCGCAGCCGGTCAATGACGCGCAGCATTTTCAGTTCCGTTTCAGTATCAAGCCCGTAGCCCGACTTGATTTCGACAGTTGTCGTCCCGTGCTCGAGTGCTCGCATGACCCTGGGCAGGGACTGGTTGTAGAGCTCGTCTTCCGAAGCTTCACGTGTGGGGATTACAGTCGAGAGTATGCCGCCGCCGGCCTGCGCGATTTCCTTGTACGATGCGCCGAGGCAGCGCATTTCGAATTCCTCTTCACGCAGGGAGGCGAAGACCATGTGGGTGTGTGGGTCAACAAATCCGGGGGTCACGAGGCGGCCGCCTGCATCAATTTCCCTTTCCCCGGAGTAATCCCTGAGAACCTTCTCGCGCGGGCCGGCAGCCGCCACGGTTTCGCCCCTGACCGCCACGGCCGCGTCGCGTACCAGCCGCAGGTTGCCTAACTTCCCGCCTGTGAGCGGCTTTTTGCCCCTTGGTGTCGCAAGCTCGCCGATATTCACCACGAGCAGGTCGGCTTTTTCCCTGGCCATGCTCGACCTCCCAAAACCGGTTTGCATCCGGAGATAACTGCCGCCAGACACTGTTTCTATTTCAGCATAGGTATCTTTATGTTGCGTTCCTTTGCGAACTTGACTGCCTCTTCGTAACCTGCGTCAACGTGCCGCATAACTGCTGTGCCGGGGTCGTTGGTCAGGACGCGTTCGAGCCGTTTTGCCGCTTCCGGCGTACCATCGGCGACGATGACCTGGCCCGCGTGGATCGAGTAGCCTATGCCTACGCCGCCGCCATGGTGGATAGAAACCCATGTCGCACCCGAGACCGCGTTGAGCATGCCGTTGAGCAGCGGCCAGTCGGCGATGGCGTCCGAGCCATCCTTCATGCTTTCGGTCTCGCGGTTGGGCGAGGCGACTGAGCCGCCGTCGAGGTGGTCGCGCCCGATTACAATGGGGGCTTTGAGCTCGCCGCTTGCAACCATCTGGTTGATAATCTTGCCGAAGTGCGCGCGCTCGCCGTAGCCGAGCCAGCAGATTCGGGCCGGCAGGCCCATGAACTGCACGCGCTCGCGGGCAAGCTTTATCCAGCGGGCAAGCGTTTCGTCGTTCGGAAACTCGCGGATAACGACATCGTCGGTCTTGTAGATGTCTTCCGGGTCCCCCGAGAGGGCGACCCAGCGGAACGGCCCGCGTCCCTCGCAGAACATCGGGCGTATGTATGCCGGGACAAAACCCGGGTAGTCAAAGGCGTTTTCAACCCCGGCGAGCCTGGCCTGGCCGCGGAGGTTGTTGCCGTAGTCAAAGGTGACGGCGCCGCGCTCCTGAAGCTCAATCATGCTTCGCACATGCTCCGCCATGGTGCGCATGGACTCTTCAATATACTTGCCGGGTTTGGACTCGCGCAGCTTCAGCGCCTCGTCGAAGCTCATGCCGTTGGGGACGTATCCGTTGAGGTTGTCGTGCGCGGAGGTCTGGTCTGTGAGGAGGTCGGGTGTGATATTGCGTGCCAGAAGCTCTGCAAGCAGGTCGGCCTGGTTGGCTACAAGCCCTATGGATTTGGCTTCGCCCTTCTCCTTGTACTCCAGGGCGCGGTCAATTGCCTCGCCGACATCTTCAAGCATTTCATCGCAGTAGCCTGTATCGAGCCGCTTCTGGATTCTTCGCCGGTCAACATCTGCGCCGAGGAATACTGCTTCGTTCATGGTTGCCGCGAGTGGCTGGGCGCCGCTCATGCCGCCGATTCCGCCGGAGACGACAAGCTTGCTCGCCAGCGAGCCGGCGAAGTGCTTGCGGGCCGCGGCTGCGAAAGTCTCGAAAGTGCCCTGCAGAATGCCCTGCGTGCCTATGTATATCCAGGAGCCTGCGGTCATCTGGCCGTACATGGTAAGACCGAGCGCCTCGAGGCGCCTGAACTCGTCCCAGTTGCCCCAGGCAGGCACGAGGTTGGAGTTGGCGATTATCACCCTCGGGGCATCGGGGTGGGTTCTGAACACGCCGGCCGGCTTGCCTGACTGGACAAGAAGCGTCTCGTCATTTTCCAGTTCTTTGAGAGCCTTTACGATTGCGTGGTAGCAGTCCCAGTTGCGGGCCGCCTTGCCGGAGCCGCCGTATATTATGAGGTTCTGCGGGTCTTCCGCAACATCCTCGGAAAGGTTGTTCATCAGCATTCTCATCGCCGCTTCCTGAGGCCAGCCCTTGCAGGAAATCGTTGTCCCCGTGGGGGGTGAAACCGGTACGTACTCAGCCATGGTTACCTCCAAGACGGATTGTTGCACAAAAACATCATTATATACCCGGCTTGTCTAAAAGAC
>CAYWBA010000116.1:0-9078 GCA_964455955.1 uncultured Planctomycetota bacterium
CACCTGCTGCGAACCAGAACTTTATCCAGACCGGCAAGCTCAACATGCCGGTCCCGGTAGATTAGACGTCTTGCAGGCACCGTTTCCTGCCTGTAATTTCGTCTGTAAATACATCTGTAAATAGCTTGTGTGGGGGGTAGGTATCGTAACCTGCTTTTGGCATAAGGAGTTACAATAGCAGGCAATTCAAAATATGCGCACCTGTTTACAGATTTCGCGGGGGGTCGGGTTACATTTGCGTGGGATAGCGTGAATTGTGGATTGACGCAACATGTTGCTATATAAGCAGGTTGCGTCGAAACGCGAAGCGTGGGCAAGTGTAACATCTTGTCCTGCAATAAGTTACTGTAAATTCGAGCACTTTACAAACCGCCTCAAAACAGCTTCTTTCACCACGGGGCACGGAGGAAAACCTTTTCTTGTTTTTGAACCGCAGATACACGCAGATACAAATTTTTAACAAATAAATTCTTCTTGTTTTTTCCCCTCTGCGCTTATCTGTGTTCATCTGCGTTTATCCGCGGTTAAGTCCTTTTCTTATTTCCGGACCCCAAATTAAATCTCTCCTCTCTTCCTCTGGTGCTGCAAGCACTTTGCCTTGTTGCCGGGTTCAACCCGGTGGCTGCGCCACCTCTGCATCTCCGCGGTGAGAAACCAGCCACACTATTATACGCTTTCAAAGCCGAAATGTTAGCTGAAATCCCGAAAGAATTCCAAGAAATCTAAGCGTCTTCGAGTGCTTGCTTTGGGGCGCACATTGTGGTATAGTGGGATTGTTATGAAAAAGATTATCATAATAATGGGATTGCTTATACTGCCCATGACGGCATTTGCCGACGGGAAATTTTATCCCCTTCTTTATAAAGAGACTGTGCCGCCCGACCTGCCCTATCAGCGCGCCATAATCGCACACGACGGTCAACACGAGCTTCTTATCCTCCAGTCAAAGTTCAAAGGCGAGGCCGTAGACTTCGGCTGGGTAATACCTGTCCCTTCAGTACCCCGAATGACAAGTCTGGATGATGCAACTTCCAACAAATTATTTGATACAATCGACAGAGTATCAAAGCCCAACATATCGTCCATAAAGAAGCTGCTTATCTACTTTATTTTTATTAGTGCTGCAGGACTGGGAGTAGTGGTCATAGCAAAAACCGCAAACAGGAAAGCCCAGGGAAAAAGCTCGACGAGATTATTCTTCATGGGCAAGTCCGGAACCTTTATTTTCATTGTCATACTCTTTCTTTTGATAGCATATTTTACTGCCGGGTCGCTGTTAAGAGTTTTTCTTCCAACTTTTGGTTTGTCGGAAAATGTTGGTATTCTCGACTCCAGGTATGTGGGCATTTATGAAGTGAAAGTTATAGAATCTGACAGCGCCGAAGACCTTCTTCTCTGGCTTGATAAGAACAATTATTATCACGATAATTCGGACAAGGAGGCTTTCGACAAATATATAAATCAGGGAATGTGTTTTGTAGTGGCTAAAATCGCTCCCGGCTATCTCGAAGATGGCGAGTTAAAAACTGTTCGCAACGGTCTTCTCAACCCGCTTGTTCTTCTCTTCAGGTCCGAAGAGGTGTTCTATCCTCTCGCACTGACAGGTACCATCGGCAAGGATACTGTCGTCCTGCTTTACGTCTTTCATGAAAACAAGCTGACCGACCCCTCCGGCCGAATGCCATTGAGATATTTCGGCAAGCAAGATATCAGTAAATTCATGAAAGATATCGACCCCGTTCAGAATATTGTGCTCGACAGCTTCACTCTCAACCAGAAATCACTTACGAAGCTCAGAGCCAGGCTGACCGCCGGGCAGATGAAGGAAGACCTGATGCTTGAAAAAGCCCCAAACGACGAGCCATACCGGGAAACTATCTACAGGTGGGATGCCCCCCCCACAACTGGTTTCCGGAGGGATTTTAAGTGTTAATTATTACACTAATGACTTGCTCCCTACTCTTAATGCCCCTTATTACAATTTGCAATCCAAATAGTCAAGGAACAAGTGTCTGCAAGCAACTATAGCCTGTCCCTTGACATCCTCTCTCTGCATCTTCTACACTTGCGTATGCTCTTGATGTGAGGTACAACCATGCACAAACACCTTCTCATCTTTCTCGCTTTCCTTCTCATAGCCGGTTGCGGCAATAAGGGCAGTTAGCGGGCTGTTCTGGCGATGGTTGGCGAGGTTTGAGGGCTTTATGCTGTTTCGGGCCTGTTCCATCCCTGTACTATCTCGCTGTAGAATTCGAGGACTTCGTTGACCATCTTGTCCAGCGGGTAGTCGCGCCTGGCCATTTCGGAAGCGTTCGAGGCTATCCTGATGGCGAATTCCCTGTCCTCAATAAGGCGGATAATAGCTGCGGCTATCGCGGAGTGGTCCCGCTGGGGGACCATAACGCCTGTCTCGCCGTCTTTGACAAAGGAGTGGATGCCGCCGGAAGCGGTTGAAACAGTCGGCAGGCTACACGCCATCGCCTGCAACACGGTAATGCCCAGCCCCTCGCGCAGCGAAGGCGTGACAAAAATATCCAGGGCGGAGAGCACTTCGTAGTTGTGCGCAAAATCAGTGACAAAGGTAAGGTCCCTCGTCAGGCCAAGCTCCCTTGCCTGTTTCCGCAGGCGGGCGTTCTCCTCGCCCTTGCCCGCAACTACAAAATGCACCTTGTGCCCCTTGTCAAGAACTTCCCTTGCGGCTTTGAGGAAAAACTCGTTCCCCTTCACCCGGGTAAGCATCCCAACCGTGCCGACGACCGGAACGTGGCCGGCGCGCGCGCCTCTGCGGCAGGCGGCAGCAGCTTCCAAGTCAATACCAGTGCTGGCAACCCTGACAAGCTCACGCGGGACCTTCGCGTTATTTACGAGGTCTTCACGGACAGCCTGGCTGACCGCAAGAACGCCGCGCAGGTACTTTTTGGAGAACCGGAGCGTCTCGCCGGGCTCCAAGAAATGATGAACCGTCAATACTACAGGAATATCCAGGACCTTGCCCGCCCTGAGGCCCTGACGCAACTGGGCGTGACTCTGCACGTGGACAAGCTTGAACCCCTCGGCGGCGATAGAGCGCAGGTACCGCCGGAACGCGAACAAGTCATATATCGGTTTGCCGAGGTTGTCTGTCCGGTCAACCTTGATACCGCTCTGCTCGAAGGTGCCGGCCATAGCGCCGCCCCTTGCAACCAGCAGCGGCTCGCAACCCCGCTGGCGAAGGCCTTTGGCAAGGTTGAGCGTATAGGTGACCGAGCCCCTGACCGAAAGGTCGCCCGCAATCAAGAGCACCTTGTCAACAACGTCCTGCTCCATCACCAAGCCCCGCCTGCATCAAAAAGGAGGCAGCATTAACCTGCCTCCGACGAAAGACTGCGCAACGCACAGCTTACTTTACAACTTCTTTCCACGGACCCGCCTCAGTCTTCTCCGAACGCTCGAGTTCCTCGACCCGGGTATCTTCTATGGTGGCATCCCTTTGCGACACAGGCTGGCTGCGGTACCTGCGGCTGGCGCAGCCAACTGAAAGACCCACTGCTGCAGTCAGAATAAAGAGCAGAAAGAACTTTTTCACTTCAAAGGCCTCCGGGTCTATTTGTCCTCGCCTGGCATTTGTTCTTCCCAGTCACTCTTTATGGTCTTTTCGCTGGTCTCAAGAATCTCTTCCCGTACCGGCTCAGGCCTTGTCGCGCAGCCGGAAATACCTGCAACAAACAACCCCAACAGCAGCGTTAGAAACAGTTTTTTCACCTCATGCCCCTTTCTACTTGTCTTCGGTCTTGGTAAGGTCAATGTCTATGGAATTCTTCTGGACATCTGTTACCTGGTAGTCTTTACAGACCCCTTCGTCAATAAGCTTGTCTGCCAGCTTGAAGCTGTCGTAGCGGGTCTTAACGCGGAACTTGACCACATTGCCGCTGAAGAGGTCGCGTGTGACCTCGGTAACAAAGCGGATTGCCTTGAGCTTCTTGAGTATCTTGCGCTGGGAGCCGTAGTTTACGCCCTGTATTGTAACTGTAACTTCCGAACCAACCATTATATCTTCATTCCAGGCCTTCATGATTCCCGCAAATATCTTTGGCACGGCGTACTTGGCGGCATTCACCAGCGCCTTGTTCGCAGCCGCCAGCTTCGATGGGTCTGTGCCCTGAGTCTTGGCGGGGTCGGACTCTATGGATTTGGACCATATAATTTGCGCATCGTCGGTGCGGATAACTTTCACAACCACGGACCCGGAGTAGAAATGCCAGACACCTGCGCCTTTGTAATGCTCTCTTTTGTCGCGCAGCGTCGCGTCCGCATAGCCTATTATGACCAGGTTGGCGCGGTATTCCTTGCCAAGCGCGGCGACCTTGGACAAGTTGCCCTGCAGGGATGCCGCCTTTATGTCGTTGAGCTTATTTTCCTTCATCGTGGACTTGTCCACAGGCCGTATCCCTTTCTCGATAAGGAAATTCTCTATAACACTGGAAGACCGGTCGGCGCCTGCCTCTTGCACAACGCCGTCAATCTTGTCACGCAGGACAATCATTATCTTCGGGTTGCCTTTCTTCTTTATCAGGATGGCAAGCTGCTTCCAGTCGTTTTTCAGGTCGCCGAGCTTTACAACAGCCCGTATCTGGACCCAGGTCCTGGCTTTTGAGGGGTTGTCCTCATTCTCAATCCCCTCGTCAAGAACCTTGTATTCGGATATGTAACCCCGGGTATTGGAGATTATCTTGTCGTAGATTACAGAGTAGTTCTCCACCTCGGTCTGCGACTGTATGAAGGTGCCTACTCCCTGCTCAACCGCCTTGCGTTGCGCATCCATGATAGCATCATCGCGCGCGCCCGGGTCGGCACCCGCAGCTACCCCCTTGACTGTCACTGTCTTGGTCTCGGTCTTCTCCTGCCCGAGCGCGGGCAGTGCAAGAGCCATCACCAGGGCCGCACAGAGAGCAGCAGCCAGCCTGACTTTAAGCATTTCATCCCCCTGTTTCCAATGCGGCTTCTGCCGGGGCGCCTCGGTCAGCGCGCCGCCGGCTTCTCATCGGCTGTCATCTTCTCAAGCTCAGACCGGGGAATTATCTTCTTCTCCGGCGGCGAGGAGCAGCCGACAAGCGCAGCCGCCACGAAAAGCAACAATAATACAAGCCTCACGTCAGCCTACTTCTTTCTGTATCTTTTCCAGATTTCGTAAAGCCCGCCAAGGTCAAGCTCCACCTCAACCTCCACGGTGACACCATCCTCAAGAGTTCTTGATTTGACAACCCTGCAGCCAGCCAGGAATGTGTTGACTTCCGTCTTGATTTTATCAGATTCGGTCACGAAATCGCTGACCGTCGTCTCACCGGATATACGCACTCCCATAATCTGCTCGGCGAGCTTGCGCTTTGCATCCAGCACCGCCGCACGCTCAGCCATAAGGCTGGCCTGCGCCTCGCTCTCGGCATCCTCGGGTGGCAGGCCCTCGCCTGTTGCCTTGAACACCTTCTTTGCCCATTCAGGCTTGTCCTGGGGCACCGGCACTGGTTTGGGCTTGCGCTTCGGGATAGGCTTTGCATACCTGTCAGGCACAACACCCTCACCTATCGCCTTGACAATCTTGCGCTGGGTGTACTTCTTGACATCTTCGAAAAGGACATCCTTGTACTTGGAACCCTGGTAATAGCGCTTCTTGACCGTCTTGAGCTCGGTTATGAGCCGCTCAAGAGTCAGCTCCGCCTCGGCTTCCACAATACCGTCGGGGCGGTAGGTGTATTTTATGATTTTAATGCCTTTCAGGAACGTACTAAAGCCTGTCTGGACAACATCGCTCTCGGTGACAAAGTCGCGCACGTAAGTCTCGGAGGTAATCTTGAAGCCCTTTATCATTTCCGCAAGCTTGCGGTACGCATCCACTGTGGCGCCGCGCTTCGCCATAAGCCGGCCGCGGGGATTTATAGTTGACCAGTACGGGTCGCTGGCCCAGGCCGACCTTTTCGAAGGAGTGGGGTCAATATACTCATCCTGGTAATCCGGCGGGAGCTGATCCTCTGTCCGGGGCACGCCGGCGCCTGTCACCTCGATAATCTTGCGCTCAACGTATTTCTTAATATCGTCAAACGCGACATCCGTGTATTTGGAGCCCTTGTAGTAGCGCTTGACAATAGTCTTGAGCTCGGTAATTACGCGCTCCAGCGCCATTTTCATGTCAACTTCGCAGGTACCGTCGTCGAAGTAGCGCGGGCTCCCAACCGTCTCAGCCCCCTTGACAAAGTGCCTGAACGCGGTGTGGATTTCGTCACTCTCAGTCACGAAATCCCTGACCATTGTCTCGCTGCTGATTTGGAAGCCTTTGACAATTTCAGCTATCTTGCGATACCCGTCAAGCTCCGCAGCGCGGCGCGCCAGCAGCTTCTGCTGGACTGCCTGGGCATAGACAGCCGTACACGCCGCAATCACGAAAACCACGCCCGCCATAAACAATAACTTTTTCATTCTGCCATCTCCTCCTGCGACCCCAGAGCCTGGGTTCACAACTTAGGGTTTAGTTCCACTGCTTACGTTCTTCCCCCAGTGCCGTTGCGAATGGGTGCCTTGCCTGCGGGTGCTATCCGCCGCCGCGGTTGCAAAGAACTGTCTGGCCATTCTCAGAGCTAAACGCCTGTCGCGAGCGAATATTCAATTTATTACATTCCGCGCAGTTTTCTCAGCCTTTCTTCGTAGACTTTCTTCTCCTTTATGCGGTTCATGGAAGTTAGAATCTCCTTATCGCTCGGCCGCACGCTGAGCGCCTGGTCGTAGGCAGCTTCCGCCTCTGTATACCTGCCCTGCGCCTCAAGGACGAGGCCGAGGTTGTACAGGGCACCGTAGTTGCCCTTTATCTGTGCGGCAGCCCTGAACTCCGCCTCCGCTTTATCGTAGAGCCCGCTGGCTGCAAAAGTATTGCCGTTTTTGCAGCCCTTGGCCTTCTTCAAGGCGATATTCTCAACCTTTGTCCATACAGAAACAGCCTGTATAAACTTGACCACCGCATCAAGCGCGGCTCTCTCAAGTAGTTGAGATTCGGTTGCCAGCGGCGCATCGCCTTTGACCTTGCCTGTCGAGGAGGCACCCCCCTTGGAGACGGAGGCGAGAATCTGGCCCGTGCCCATATCCACCATCTTGAAAGTGGCGTTGACGTTGCCATCCCTTCGAATCCAAGGCACATAGACTGTAATGTTTTCGTACACAGCCTCTCTGATGGGCCTACCTTTCTTGTTATATCCAACCACCCTGAATTCCTTGAAACGTCTCTCTATATGCGGGTCTCTGCCTCTGTTTTCGGTGACGTTGAAGTTGGCAACGCTGCCGTTGATTATCGCCTGCACACTCTTGATTTTCATAGCTTCCAGAAATTCCGGGTTGGTTTCAACAAGGTCTGTCTGCTGAAACTGCTTCTCGTTGATTACGGCAGCTATTTCGGAGCGCTCGATAAGCTTGTAGTGCTGGTTGTTCATCAGCTCCTGCTCGAGCTTGCGGGCAACCACCTCCCTGCCTCCCTCATGGCCGGTAAATTCGAGCACTGCCACGTTCTTAATGTGAAGCGGAATATCCCTCTGGGGCGGGACAGTGGTCTTAACTGTGATAAACTGCGTGGCAGAGCAGGCACTCGCAAGCAAAACAACCCCGAACAACACCCCCAGAACCAGTCCCTTTCTCACCATCCTTCCTCCCGTAACACGAACGAAACTGTTCATACCAAAGCGGCTTCCCGCCAGTTTCAAGTATAATAACTACTACTGATACCCCCCCTCCAAGTCAAGGCAAAAAAGACGAAAAAAGTGATTGCGCAAGGTCTGGAGTGCTGCTATACTACCTCGCTCCACAGGAGAGATAATGCACCCACGAAAGGAGTTATAACAATGTATCGTAGCTGCCTTCTGGTGTTCGCGCTGCTTCTTGCAGCCGGCTGCGCTTCGCCCAACCCCGCCGGTGCGCCGCCCACTGTCCTGCGGGACGTGGACTTCACCTACGACACTATCTGGCAGGCTTCCATGGGGGCTGTGCAGATGTTCTTCCCGTATCTCGAACTGTGCAACAAGGAAGAAAAAACCATCTCCTCCTACTTCAAACAGGAAACAAACGTCAACCCGGCCTCGGCGTACGACTACGCCAAGCGCGCATTTCTCGAAATCGCTCCCAGGGAAACAAGGGAAGGCACAAAATACGACATATCTGTCTGGGTTGGAAAATACTGGCGCACCAAGCATGTTGACAACGAGCCCAATAAGGGCTGGGAACTGATACGCTGGGACAGGGAAATTGAAGATAAGATTATCAAGGCGTTTAAGGCGCAAACTGTAATAGAGCAGCGCGTCAAACAAGGCCACGAGAAGTTCAAGAAACGCCGCAGGAGTGGCTGGTAAGGCGCAGATAATACTGGGAGGACCGCACCACATGGCTACAAACACCTCGTCAAAAAAGAGAATCAGGCAGAACAAGAAACACAACCTGCGCAATAAATCCCAAAAAACCAAAGCCAAGACACAGGTAAAGAAGGTGCTCGCAGCGCTCCAGCGAAGCGACCCCGGGAAGGCCCGTGATGAACTCAAGCTGGCATACAAGGGTATTGACAAGTGTGGCAAGACTAACGTGTGGCACCCCAACAAGTGCGCCCGAATGAAATCCAAGCTGGCCTCAAAGGCAAAAGACACATCAAAGACATAACCATTCAATAGGGATAGTTGCACAATTGTTCCCAATGAGCCCAGTCTGTACTTTGCGGTTTTCGCCGCATTCGCCTTGACCTCGCGTGACCTTCTTGTATAATCCCCGCTATGAAATCAATCAGACAGGCATGGAAACACATCCGCCGGCTCTTCTACAAGAGCCGGCGCGTCCGCAATGAGAACTACTTCCGCAAACACTTCCCCCACTGCCAGATTCACTGGACCGTCCGGCTGCCCAAAATCGGCAAAATCGAAATCGGCCAGTCTACAATGATTATGAGAAACGCCCACATGCTCTCCTGGCACCCTGATGACGCTATCATAATAGGCAAATACTCCGGCGTTGGCATCGACTCCATTATCATTAACGGCTACGGGCATGACCTTACCCGGGCCTCGACATTCGCCTTCAAAA
>CAYWBA010000117.1:0-9014 GCA_964455955.1 uncultured Planctomycetota bacterium
CATCCCTACGAGCTGGTCGTGCCCGCGCTGCTCGAGCGCCACGGGCTTCTGAGCCGGCGGGAACTCGATGCGCTTGAAAGTTTCCGGCACCAGGCGGTTCTGAACTCCCGGAACGAAGTTGTGGGGGAAGTGAGAATAGTGGAATGAAAGCGGCGGGCAACTTCTCAGACAGGCTTCTTGACCGCGAGCACGCGCATGCGGTAGCCCTTGCCCAGGGGTCCGAGCACCAGGCTTGCAAGCTTCTCGGCCGGCTTGCGCCACGCCTTGCGGGCGCCGGGGAAGCGGAATCCGGTTGTGCGAAGGTACTTGACTTCAAACCCCGATTTCCTGCAGAGCAGCGAGATTGTGGCCGGTGTGAAGCAGGAGAGGTGTCCGCCAGGGTAGTTTTCGATGCCGGGCGCCATTTTGATAGTGGTGGAGGCGTAGTTGGGGGTGTGCATCCAGACTGCGCCACCCGGACGCAGGACCCGGTGCAGCTCTTTCATAACGGCTGTGGGACCAGTGACGTGCTCGATTACCATGTTGAGCGCGCCGATATCGAAGTGGCCGGTAGGAAGGCCTGCTTCGCAGAGGTCGCACGTGCGAATGTCAAGCCCTCGCTCACGCCCGACGGAGGCGAGTTCGTCCGAAATCTCAATGCCGACCGCAGACCAGCCTTCGCCCCCGGCAGCCTTGAGGAACCCGCCGCTTGCGCAGCCGACCTCAAGCAGTCTGCCGTGCTGCCTGTAGGGTTCGAATCCCTTGAGGATTCTGCGGTAGTATTTCAGGCGGGACCTGCGATACCCCTTCTCGGTCAGGCCCCTGAGAGTCTCGGCGCTGACCTGCTCAAAGCCCTCGCGGGGGCGGGGATTGAGGTAGATAAGCCCGCAGTTGGTGCATTCTACAAATGTGTTACCGGCAAGCTCGAGGTGCTTTTTCGGTTTGTCTTCGCCGCAGAGGTCGCACCTGATGTGCTCCTTATCGGACAATTCTTAACTCCCCCGAACAGCTTCATAGACCAGCAGCGCCTTGCGCAGCAGAGGTTCGAGCCTGGCCAGCGGCAGCATGTTGGCGGAGTCGCAGGGCGCGCTGTCCGGGGCGGGGTGGACCTCGAGGAAGAGCCCGTCAGCCCCGGCCGCAATACCTGCGAGCGCGATAGTTTCGACATGCTCCCTCTGGCCGCCGGAGCTTGCACCCAGGCCGCCGGGAAGTTGCACGCTGTGCGTGGCATCTATCACGACAGGGTAGCCGAGCTGCTTCATAATCGGTATGGAGCGGAAATCGTTGACAAGGTTGTTGTACCCGAAACAGGAGCCGCGCTCGGTGAGCATTATGCCGGCCGCGCGGTTGGCTTCGAGCTTCCTGACGATATTGCTCATGTCCCACGGTGCGAGGAACTGGCCCTTCTTGACGTTTACCGGCTTGCCGGATTTAGCCGCCGCGGCCAGCAGGTCGGTCTGGCGGCTCAGGAACGCCGGGACCTGCAGCACGTCGAGGACTTTCGATGCCGCCTCGACCTGGCCGGGCAGGTGGATGTCGGAGAGGACAGGGACGCCTGCCTTGCTCTTAACGGTGGCGAGGATTTCAAGCCCCTTCTGGAGCCCCGGCCCGCGCTCGGAATCAATGGAAGAGCGGTTGGCCTTGTCGTAGGACGCCTTGAAGATGTAATCAAGACCGAGGTCCTGGCAGATTTCGCAAGCCTTATTGGCTACTTCAAGGCAGAGCGCTTCGTCTTCGATAACGCACGGCCCGCCGATAAGGAACAGACGGCCGCCGAACTCGCGGCTGGCGATTCTGATGCTTGCTGTCATGGCGCCTCCAGTGGTTTGCTGCAAGGTATCCTGATAGGTACAATTGTAGCGGCTGGATATATTATGTCAAGGAAGGCTAAAAAAAGAGCGACGAAGTGCTGGAGGCCAACACTTCGCCACTCAGGTTATTATCTTGTTTATACTCCTACAGGTTCCCGCTCCGGCTCGGAAATGAGGTCACAGACAATGGACCAGCCTTTTTCAAGCTGCTCGGTTTCCTGGTCGAGCTTTTTAAGTACGTCGCGCAGGCCTTCAAGGAAGTCTGCATCAAGTGAAAACGAAAGCTCGGCAATCTGTCCCGCGAGCTTGTCGCTGATCTTCCTTAGCCCCTGTGCTCTTAATGCTTCCATATTCATACTCCCCTCTCTGGATGTGGTTTGTTGTAACCCTCAGATAAATTATCGGCATGCTTGCGGGGAGGCTTTAGCGCGGCGTTCGGAAATTCCTTTCAGAAATGTGGCGGGAATGCCGATAGAGGAAACAGGTGAGTGTACCCAGGTTCCAACATTGCAATAAGGGGTTGGGAAGATGGTTGAGAAGATAAGGGAGAAGGTCAGGGCGGTGAGCCTCTCAAGCTACGGGCCGTGGATAGTTGTCGGGATTATTGTTTTCTGCGTTATTCTGACTGCGTGGCGCAGCTCACCTCCTGAATTGGTCTCGTATCCTGCTGACACCAGGGCACCGGAATACTGGAAAACCGAGATGAAGCTGCGGGTGCAGATAGACCGCAACCTTGAGGAAACCAAAGAGCTGCTTTTGCGCCTTGTTGATGAGATGGACAGGGAAAACTACAGTGGCGAGAAGCTTCTTGCCCAGATAAAGCAGAAGCGGCTTGAGCTGAGGAAGCTCATGGAGGAGATGGAGGGGCTTGCGCGCCGGATAGCAGCGCACCATGAATATCGCTACGCAGGTACTGAACAGTAGAACAGTAGATCAGGAGACCGCAGGCGAGCAACGAGTTTTTATTTCTCCTGTTCACCTGTTCTACTGCTCGCCATCTGGCTATATATGCAAGGTGCGCTTCGCGGGGGTGTATAGTGAGAATTAGTTCCGTAACCTCGATTATCGCGGCGGGCATCTCGGCTGCCGGGGTTCTCGGTGCTTTGTATTTCGGGTCAACCGCGCACGTAATGGAACGGCATCAGCGGGACCTCCAGAGGACAAGAACGGACCTGCGGGCGCGGGCGGCCGGCTGCGAGGCGGGAATGAGAGACCTTGAGAAATTTGGGAATCATCTTGGCTCTTTCCTTTCGGACAAGGAGAACGAAGTTCTTCGGCTGAAAGAGCAGATAGCGAGCATACGAACCCGTATTGGCAATGTCGAAAAGATAAAGAGTGAGTACGAAAGCCTGGAGAAAGAGCTCGTGGAGCTGAAAGAGATGTTGCCTGTCAAGGGTGGAGCGCCAAAGGAAGGGCGCTGAGGCTTGCGGGGGAGCGCTGTGTCTGTTTTGCACATGGTGGCAAATGTCGTGCTTTGGACTGTGGCGGTGGTGCTTGCAATCTACAGCGCATTCGCCTACCTTGAGTACACATCTGCTGAGTCTGCGATTGACGAGATTTGCAGCAGCAATGATGCAGACCGTCTTGAGCTTGCCAGGCTTGAAGTAGAGGTTGCCGAATCGCGCAGGCGGGTTGAGGGTCTTCTTGAAAAGGAGCGGCAGCTTGTCAGGCGGACGGAAGAACTGAAAGTCCAGGCTCTTGAGCTGGAAAGGGAATGGGAAGTGGTAAAGTCCTACAAGCACCGGCTGGAAGGGGCGCAGAAGGAGATAGACGAAATTCGCCGGCGGATCCGCGGGGCAGGCAAGTAAGCCGGCATCAGGTCTTGATTCCCAACTTTTGCATCTTATAGCGCAGTGAACGGGATGAAACAGACAGCAGCTCAGCAGCGCGGGTTACATTGCTGTTTGTCCTCTGGAGGGCCTGCTCGATATAAGCGCGTTCGATATCAGCTATCTTCTCCTCCAGATTAACGCCATCTTCGGGGATTTCGACAGTTCCACCTATGGGTTGAGGCTCCATTGCGGTTATGATTTCTATGTCTTCAATAGTCTCGTCTTCAGTGAACGCGACGCAGCGCTGAATCACATTTTCAAGTTCACGCACGTTACCCGGCCAATTGTGTTCAAGCAACTTCTTTTTCGCCTGTTTGGAGAGGGATGTGACTTTCTTCTTCATGTTGGCCGAGTAGACTGCAAGGAAGTGGCCGGCCAGGAGAGCAATATCCTCTTTTCTTTCGCGGAGCGGGGGGATGTTGAGGGGAATTACGTTAAGCCTGTAAAACAGGTCTTCGCGGAAGCGGCCTGCACGGACCTCGCCTTCCAGGTCGCGATTTGTTGCTGTTATGAAACGCACATCGGCGATGCGGGGTTTCGTACCGCCCACGGGCATAAACTGGCGGTTTTCGAGCACGCGGAGGAGCTTCACCTGCGTCGCAGGCGACAGGTCGGCTACCTCATCAAGGAAGAGAGTACCCTTGTCGGCAATTTCGAAAAGGCCCTTACGGTCTGCAACCGCGCCGGTAAAGGCGCCGCGGACATGGCCAAAGAGCTCACTTTCGAGCAGCGTTTCAGTAAAGGCGCCGCAGTTGACGGTGATGAATGCGTTTTTTGAGCGCATGGAGTTGTAGTGCAGAGCGCGGGCGATAAGCTCTTTTCCCGTGCCGCTTTCGCCCTGGATTATTACAGTGCTGTCTGTTGCTGCGACGCGGCGTACGGTTGCAAGCACTTTCTGCATGGAGGGCGATGAGCCCACTATCTCGCGCACATCGATTAGTGGAGCTCCGGACTCTTCGAGATTCTTTTTCTGCTCGACAGCCCTTGCGACAACGGAGCGGATGTTGTCCGTGTCGAAGGGTTTCTTTATGTAATCGAAGGCACCGAGGCGCATTGCCTCGACGGCGCTGTCCCATGTGGAGAAGGCGGTTATGATAATGACCGGCAACTTCGGCTTAATACCCTTTATCTTTTCAAGCAGCTCTATGCCGTTCATGCCGGGCATTTTGAGGTCTTGTATCACTGCATCGAAGTCATGTTCCTTGACAAGCTCGAGCGCCTCGTGCGGGTCAGGAGTTGT
Source organism: uncultured Planctomycetota bacterium (assembly GCA_964455955.1). Taxonomy (GTDB): domain Bacteria; phylum Planctomycetota; class SKW154; order SKW154; family DAOVDS01; genus CAYWBA01. Next base: position 4,863 of record CAYWBA010000117.1, read on the forward strand.
GCGGACGCGCATACTTTCCTTCGCCAGGACTATCTCGAGCATCTCAAGCATACTTTGCTCGTCGTCAACTACGAGTATGTCGGCTTTTGCTGAATCCATGACAACCTGTCTCTCCTGAGGGCAGTTTTTGGGTTTACAGGCAGCCAGAGCCTTACGCGCGTGCCCTCGCCAACTGTACTGTAGAGCTCAAGCAGGCCGTTGTGGTCGGCTACGATTTTGTTTGCGATGGCAAGGCCCATTCCTGTTCCTTTTTGCTTGGTTGTAAAGAAAGGGGTAAAGACCTTTGGCAGGTCGGCGGCGCTGATGCCGTGGCCGTTATCCACCACCTCAATCGCGACCCCCTCGACCTGCGGGGCAAGGGATCGTGGTGCGATGGACGTGCGTTCTTCTTCGGATGCGGGAGAAGCGGAGAAGGCAATTTCGCCCTGATGGTCTACAGCTTCGATTGCGTTGATTCCGAGATTCAGAAGAACCTGCCTGATTTGCTCGGGGTCGCAGTAGACATATGTGTTTTCCGGCACTTCATTTGTCATATCCAAACCGGCCGCATCTTCACGTAAGCGCAGCAAGATAATGACTTCCTCAATGAGATTTGCAAGGCCTGTCTTGCTGAACACGGGAGGTTTCATTTTTGCAAGATTGAGAAAGTCGTTGACTATCTTGTCCAGCCTGTCTGACTCGCGGCAGATAATGGCGGCGAGCTTCTTGTTGGTTTCGTCGTCGAACTCGAGCTTGCCCAGCTCCTGCGTGCAGCCGCGAATAGAGGCGAGAGGGTTCCTTATCTCGTGGGCCAGACCGGCAGACATCTCCTCAACTTCCTGCAGGCGCTCGACACGCTTCTGGGTTTCCGCAAGCCGCCGGCGCAGGCTCAGGTCGGTAAAGAGTACGATTGTTCCCACCCGCTTGCCCCGCGAGTTGAGAAGGGTAGAAGTTTTAACCTCGACGTTGTTGAGCCCGGGGTCTGCGTCGGTTGTCTCAAACTGCATCTCAGGTACGGCCCCATCGCCGGATTCGAGCAGCAGACGTCTTACCCTGCTCTCCTGGGCCTGGGGGAGGATATCGTCGAGCCTGCTGCCGGCAGGCACTGGCGAAGAGGAAATACCGAGCAGCCTGGCGGCTTCCCGGTTGGCATAGAGGAGCCTTCTGTTCATATCGATGACAAGCATACCCTGGGTCATGTTGTCAAGTATCCATCCGTAGAGGGCGCGGACATCTGCGGCCCGCAGGGCGAGCTGGCCGGCAAGGAAGCCTACAAGGTGCAAGGCCACACCCTGGGCTACGAGGAATGTCAGGACATAGCCAAGATTAATCTTGGCAAGCTTGACCCAGTTGGGTGAAACCAGGGGCAAGGTGGTTTCATACTTCTCGGCGAGATAATAGCTTATGGTGACGCATGAGAGGAGGACAGTTGCGAGTGAAGCGAAGAAGATGGCGCTTCGTTTGGAGATCAAGCTTGCAGCGGCAAGGACCACCGCATAGTAGAGGAAGCTGAAATTGCTCCGGGAGGCGCCGCTGACGAAGATAAGCACGGTAATAAATACAACGTCCAGGGCTATCTGTGTTGTTGCAAAAGAATCGCTGCCGCCGCGGAGCCTGTATATTATGAGATAGGCGAGGTCTGCGAAACAGACTCCCACCAGCAGCCAATAGGCGGGGTAGTAGCTTTCTCTGGGTACGAGCCAGTCGGTGATGGTTATGAGCACGATAGAGAAGAGCGCGAGCAGGAGGCGGGTAAACAAAAGCCAACCAAGCTTCTTGGTTTCCGAGTCTTTTCTCCTTTGAAGCATTAGGCGCGCCCCGGTGCCGGAGGGCTAACCTCCTTTTCTTGCGAGCTGACCGGTAATGCTGAATATAGGCAGAAACACAGCCATGACGATACCACCGACGAAAAAGCCCATCACGCCGATCATAAGGGGCTCAATCAGCGAGGTGAGCTGCTCAACAGTGGCCCTTACCTCCTGGTCGTAGAAGTCCGAGATTTTCTCAAGGAGCTGTTCGAGCGCGCCGGAGCGCTCGCCGATGGAAATCATTCGAGTTACCATGGGCGGGAACACGCCGCTTCTTGCCAGTGGTGTTGCCAGCGGTTCACCTTCCCGGATGTTCTGGCTGGCCTGGACTACCGCGTTCTCAATCACCCTGTTGCCGGAAGTGGTGGCCACGATGTCGAGGGTCGCAAGGATAGGCACACCGGACTGGAGCAGTGTCGAGAACGTGCGCGCGAAACGGGATATCGCGACCTTCTGGAACAGCGGTCCCAGAACGGGAAGACGCAGTACCAGCCAGTCCCTGAAGTAACCGCCACCGCCCGTTTTGGAGTAAGCGAAAAGGCCTATGATAATCAGGACTATTGCCGGCGCCCAAATGTAAGCCTGGCCGCGGATGAACTTGCTGAGAAGTAAGAGTATTTTGGTAGGCAGGGGCAAGGTTGCATGCAGGCTTATGAATATCTTCTCGAACTGCGGGACAACAAAGATAAGCAGGAAGAGGGTGATACCGACAATCATTGCGATAGATACGACGGGATAGGTCATGGCCGACTTGATCTCGCCCTTAAGCCTGTCGTTTGCTTCCTGGTAGTCGGCAAGACGATTGAGGATGTCGTCTATCTGGCCCGAGGCCTCTCCGGCCTTAACCATGTTTACGAAAAGGCGCACGAAGACACGCGGATGCTTGGACATGGCGTCGGAAAGGTCTGTGCCTGCTCGCACATCCTCGACTATCGTATTGAGAACATGCTTGAAGCCCGGGTCATCCGCTTGCTCTGCAAGGACTTCGAGCGATTCGAGCATCGGAATACCGGCGGCAACCATGGTGGATAGCTGACGGGTGAAGACGGTAAGCTCTTTGCTCTTGATTCTTGGCTTGGGTGCGCCTTTCGTGCCAAACAGGCCCTTTGCGCGGGTAGCCGCAACGCCTCTGCGCTTTTCTTCTATGCCCATTATGATAAGGTTCTGCCTGCGGAGCTCCTGTTTGGCTTCCGTCTCACTGTCTGCGGCAATGGTTCCGGTGACCTTCTTTCCGGCACTATCTCTGACAGTATACTTGAAATCCGCCATTTGGAAATCCTTTCCTGTTGGTCCTGCTGGTTAATCCTCTTCTTCTATTTTGAAGCTGTCAGCCAAACTGGTGTGGAGCACCTCTTCCAAGGAGGTTATGCCACGCATTGAGTTAAGAATACCGGCGCGCCTGACTGTTACCATGCCGTCTTCAATAGCCTTTTTCTTGATGTCGAGGACACTTGCGCCATCCACTATCATCCTGCGGATATCATCTGTCACGGGGAGGGTTTCCAGGAGCGCCATACGGCCGCGGTACCCTGAATCTCCGCAACGTTTGCACCCGTGTGCTCTGTAAATTATTGTTTCGCCGCTTTCAAGCGTTTTAATCTCTTTCTTGGTAAAACCGATTTCTTCCAGGCGCTCAACCTTGGGAATCGAGTCCAGAGGCAGCCTGCAGTCGGTGCAGAGCTTGCGGGTAAGTCGCTGGGCCGAGAACAGGAGCACGGCCGAAGAGACCATGAAGGGGTCAACACCCATGTCAACCATACGGAGAATAGCCTGCGCCGAGTCGTTGGTGTGCAGGGTGGAGAGCACAAGGTGGCCCGTGAGTGCGGCCTTTACCGCGATCTCGATGGTTTCGAGGTCACGAATCTCACCTACAAGTATCTTGTCCGGGTCCTGGCGCAGGAGAGACCTCAGTGCGGCCGCGAACGTCAGGCCTCGCTTTGCGGAGACCTGAACTTGGCAGATACCCTCAATCTGGTACTCGACCGGGTCCTCGACGGTGGAGATATTCTCCTCCTCGCTCATAATTTCCCTGATGATGGAGTAAAGTGTCGTGGATTTGCCCGACCCTGTCGGCCCTGTCATAAGAAGCATGCCGTATGCGGCGCTGGAGGCCTCGCGCAGGTCGGTAAGGCACCTATCCTCGAACCCGAGGCCGTCCAGGTTATAGGCAAGGTTGCTTGTGTCAAGGATACGCAGCACCGTCTTTTCGCCGTGCATGGTGGGCAGAATTGAAACACGGAAGTCCACCTGTCTCCCGTCTATCCTGAGCTGGAACTTGCCATCCTGTGGTACGCGGCGCTCGGCTATGTCAAGCTCCGACATGATCTTGATACGAGAAACTATGGCGTTGAGCATCCTTCTGGGC
>CAYWBA010000118.1:0-9006 GCA_964455955.1 uncultured Planctomycetota bacterium
AATCTGTAAATAGATGCCGTAAGTCGTTGGTATATAAGGAACTCTATTTACAGACGGCTTTCACCGCCGGTTTGCACAGCTGGGCGGGGTTGCGATGGCACTTAATGCAATTCCAGGGCGCGCAAGGGGTTGAGAAGAACCCCACACAAAACAGCTCCAGCCCCGTGTCTGAAAAAAAGACAGAACTTAATTTGAAAAAACTGGAAGAAACTCTGTGCCAGGTGGGTAAAGTACAATACAATGATTATTCCCTGTGGCTCAAGGCCGGGAAACTCGAACTTGTGATTTTTCCCGGCGGGTAGTTCAAGGGGACTGACGACCTCGCCGAGGCGAGGACAGCTTACAGCAAGTTTATTGGTTTGTAGTTCAGGCACCGAAAGGAGAAGAAGGAGATGGCAAGGCGAGTACTTCAGGGGCTACTTGTAGCTGCGTTGCTGACAGGGTTGAGCGGGCTGGCGTTTGCAGAGGAAGGCGACGCGGCGGTCTCGGAGGGGGCGAAGATAGACAAGAAAGCGGTGGAAGCCGCGGTCAAGAAGGGCTGCGACTGGCTGAAAAACCAGCAGAAGTCTGACGGCTCCTGGACCGGCACGGGTAGGTACGATACATTTTATCCGTACAGCAGCACCGCGTTCGTCCTTTACACGCTGCTTAAAGGGACAGAGGGACCTGATTCCGACTGCGTAAAGAAGGGTTTCGCCTACCTCAAGAAAAATGACTTCCCCGGTGTTTACGGCGTCTCAACACTGATATTAGCGCTCTGCGCGCTCTACGAGCCGCCGGAGCCGAAGGAAGATGAAGAGAAAGCTGAAGAAGGCAAGCCTGCCAAGAAGACTAGCACCACCGTATACGAGCCCAAGGAGGCCCAGGCAAAAAAGAGGTTTAAGAAGAAGGCGCCGCCCTGGGTAAATGACTGGCTCAAGCGCGCTGTCGCATGGCTTGTCTCCAAGCGCGAGGCAAATGTATGGCGCTACCCCAAGGCCAAGCCAGGGGATTACAACAAACTGAATGGTGCCGGCGGGGATGAAGATGCTTCAAACACCCAGTACGCGATGCTTGCCCTTCATGCGGCAGGCAGGCTTGGGGTGAAGGCGCCGGGCAAGCTCTACGAGAAGGTAGCCGAGTACTTTATCGCCCACCAGGAGAAGGACGGGCCCGAGGTGAAGCCGCCGTTTCCGGTGCCTGCGGCAGACCTGCCCATAAGTAAGCTCAAGAAGCTCGAGAAGGAGATTCTCAAGAAGCTGCGCAAGGAAGCCGAGCAGGCCGCCAAGGAAGGCAGGCCCAATCCTCATCCCAAGGACCTGGGACCCCGCACCACCACGGAAATGGGGGACCCGTACAAGGACTTCGGAGCCGAGCTTACCCCCATGAAGGCGCGTGGCTGGGCCTACATGCCTGCAGGCGCAAAAGTTGATGGCTGGGACTGGGCGTACCGGGCAACTGGCTCGATGACAACAAGCGGCGTCGCCTCGCTCATTATTTGCAAGGTCAGGCTCGAAGGTACAGGCTGGCACGGCAAGAACAAAAAGAAGCTGCGCAGGGCTATTCGCGACGGGATGGCGTGGATTGACCACAACTTCAAAGTCACCGAAAACCCGAACCTCGATGTCTGGAAGTATTATTATCTCTACGGTCTCGAGCGCAGCGGCGTACTCGCCCTGACGCGCAAGATAGGCAAGCACTTCTGGTACGAGGAGGGCGCAAAGCATATTCTCGACACCCAGGGCTCAGGTGGCTCATGGAAGGGCGACAAGGGCGCGGGCGATGCCAATTCCCCGGGCTTCGAGTACGGCCCCATCTGGCCGACCTGCTTTGCGATACTTTTCCTCAAGAGGGCTACCGCTCCGGTTGTCGAGCTGAACCCGAAACCGACATATACCGGCGAAGGGATATTCGATCCCGGCAAAGACAAGAAAAAGAAGTAGCTTTTCGCTGCATACGGAAGAAGCGGCTCGCCGGAAAGCGGAGCGCCGAAAGGAGAAAACGGAGATGGCGAAGCGAGTACTTCAGGGTCTGCTTGTAGCCGCCTTGCTGGCAGGATTGAGCGGGCTGGCGTCTGCAGATGAGGGCGACGCGGCGGTCTCGGAGGGGGCGAAGATAGACAAGAAAGCGGTGGAAGCCGCGGTCAAGAAGGGCTGCGACTGGCTGAAAAAGCAGCAGAAGTCCGATGGCTCCTGGACCGGCACGGGGAAATATGACGTGTATTATCCATACAGCAGCACCGCGTTTGTCCTGTACACGCTGCTTAAGGGGACAGAGGGGCCTGACTCCGACTGCGTAAAGAATGGTTTCGCCTACCTCAAGAAAAACGACTTCCCCGGTGTTTACGGCGTCTCGGCGCTGATATTAGCGCTCTGCGCGCTCTACGAGCCGCCGGAGCCTGAGGAGGAGGAGGAGAAAGCTGAAGAAGGCAAGCCTGCCAAGAAGACTGGCACCACTGTATACGAACCCAGGGAGAAGCAGGCAAGAAAAAGGTTCAAGAAGAAGGCGCCACCCTGGGTAAATGACTGGCTCAAGCGCGCTGTCGCGTGGCTTGTCTCCAAACAAGCTACGAACGTCTGGCGCTACCCCAGCAACAGGGTGGGAGATTACGGCAAACAGATGGGTGTCGGCGGAAACGAGGATGCTTCAAACACCCAGTACGCGATGCTTGCACTTCATGCAGCGGGCAGGCTGGGGGTGAAGGCGCCGGTCAAGGTTTACGAGAAAGTGGCCGAGTACTTCATCATCCACCAGGAAAAGGATGGGCCCGAGGTGAAGCCGCCGTTTCCAGTACCTGCGGCAGACCTGCCCATAAGTAAGCTCAAGAAGCTCGAGAAGGAGATTCTCAAGAAGCTGCGCGAAGAAGCCAAGGAAGCTGAGAAGATGGGGCTGCCTCCCCCGGATGTGAAAAAGATAGGGCCTCGCACCACTACGGAGATAGCCAAGCGCGACCCTTACAAGGAGTTCGGCGGTGAGCTCTCCCCCATGAAGGCGCGCGGCTGGTCTTATTTCCCTTTCAAAACTGATGTTCCGGTTCCCTGGATGACCCAGCCAACCGGTTCAATGACAACAAGCGGCGTAGCCGCGCTCATTATTTGCAAGGCCAGGCTCGAAGGTACAGGCTGGCACGGTAAGAACAAAAAGAAGCTGCGCAGGGCTATCCGCGACGGGATGGCCTGGATTGCCCACAACTTCACAGTCACCGAAAACCCGAAACTCGATGTCTGGAAGTATTACTACCTCTACGGTCTCGAGCGCAGCGGCGTCCTCGCCCTGACGCGCAAGATAGGCAAGCACTTCTGGTACGAGGAGGGCGCAAAGCATATCCTCGACACCCAGGGCTCCGACGGTTCCTGGCCGGGTGGCAGCGGCGGGGGTGGCGGTACTGTCCAGGGCTTCGAGTATGGCCCCACCTGGCCGACCTGCTTTGCGATACTCTTCCTCAAGAGGGCTACCGCTCCCGTCGTAGACCTGCCGCCGGTCCTGAAACCGACATATACAGGTGAGGGTATCATCGATCCAAACAAGAAAAAGAAGTAGCTTTTGGCTGCATACGGAAGAAGCATCTCGCCGACCGGCGGGCCGCTTCTTTTCTGTCTCTTCCGCGGGCTAACTCTACTCCAAACCCGCAGCCTGTGTTATCAACAAGACATGTTGACCACAGGTAACCGGTTCGGTTAGAATCTGACACAACAAGGATTGGACAGCACCTGAAACTGCGGGGGGAGAGAAAAGTGTCCCAAGAGCTAATCAGAAAAGACGACTGCGTCCTGCTGGTTCTCGACATACAGGGCTCGCTCTTTCACATGGTGCAAGACAAAGAGCGTATGCTCTCGGCGGCGCTCAGGGTTATTGACTTTGCCAAGTGCCTGGGAATCCCTGTCGTGATGACAGAGCAGTATCCAAAAGGCCTTGGGCCGAGCCTGCCTGAAATAAAAGAGGCGCTCCCCGGACTGGAACCTGTTGTAAAAACCTCGTTTTCGTGCTTCGGGGAACCGCGGTTTGAGGAAAGGCTCCAGTCGCTCGGCCGCAAAACAATAATTGTCGTGGGCATGGAAACCCACATATGCGTAATGCAGACAACCCTTGACGGTATCCAGCGGGGCTACAGGATGTATCTGATTGCCGAGGGGATATCTTCGTTCGGCGAGCTCAATACGCAGGTGGCTTTCGAGCGTCTCCGCGCCGCGGGCGCTACAGTCGCGACCGTGGAGATGGCAATGTTTGAGATACTTCGCGTGGCGAAAACGCCGGACTTCCAGAAGAGCTTTAACCTTCTTAAGCGCTGAGGCGGGCAGTTAACCGGCGCCGTTTCGCCGGGCGGTGTTCGCATTCCTTACGCGGCGGCACAGGTCCACGTGTATCTCAACCACGTCCCGGGTCTCCTGCGCGTACCCTCCGGCAAGCACAGCCGCGACCGGAAGCCCCGCAGCTTGCGCGGCCGAAAGCACAAGGTCGTCGCGTCCTCTTAAACCCTCTTTTGTCAGCTCAAGGTCACCCAGTTGGTCTCGCTTAAACGGGTCGGCACCCGCCACGTACATCAGCAGGTCATACCTGGCATTATCAAGCGCGACCTCGAGTCCGCCGCGCAGCTTGTCCAGATATTCTTCGTCGCCTGTGTACCTGTCAAGACCGATGTCAAGGCTGCTCTTCTGCTTTACCGGGTAAAGTTGCTCCTGGTGAATGGAAAGCGTAAAGACCGACTCGTCATTCTCAAAAATCTTGGCTGTTCCGTTACCCTGGTGCAGGTCGCAGTCAACCACAAGCGCCTTTTCAGCAATGCCGGCTTTCTGGGCCGCCCGGATGGCGACTGCGATGTCGTTTATGAAGCAGAACCCCTCTCCATGCCCGGAAAAGGCATGGTGAAAGCCGCCCCCAAGATTAACCCATGCTTCCCCTCTTTTTATCGCCTCAGACACTGCCGTTATTGTTCCGCCCGTTGCGGCGTACAGGGCATCAAGCGTCCTCCTCTCAAGCGGCGCCTCGAACAGCCTGTTGGCAAGCATCGGTGTTTCAGTGAGCTTCTCAAGCAGTTGGAGGTATTCGGCGGTGTGCACCAGAAGAATCTCTTCACGGGTTGCCCCGCGCGGCGTCAGGATGTCTTCCGGCGTGGCGATGCCTTCACTAAGAACCGCTTCGTAGACACGCCTGTACTTGTCAGTCGGAAAGACGTGGGTGCTCCACCCCAGGTCGTAACTGTCGCTGTAAACAAACATCGGTTATCCCTGTCATAGCGGCCTTGAAACCTCAACGTGCTCGCTGTCTGCGAACTTGTCTGCAAGCTCGTTGAACATATCTGACTTTTCTATGCCTGTAGTCACGTATAGATTTTCCATAGTGCGGGTAAGGGCAACGTATAAAGCGCGCCGCTCTTCCTGGTCGTGGCGTGCCATGGCGCCGCGGCGCTCAAGAAGCTCATTATACTGCTCCGTTTCATCCGTACCGGGCGGCAGGTACTTCGCGACTATCCTTCCCGCTGCCGGCGTCTCACCTGCCAGGGGGATATCAATGAGAAACTGTTTCCTTTTGCTGAACTTGTTCGCCCTCACATCAATCAGAAATACCGTGTGGAACTCAAGTCCTTTCGCCTTGTGGATGGTGAGCAGCTTCACAGCGCCGGACTCTTGCTGCGGGTCAGCTTCAGTTTCGTGCAGCTTCTTGACGCTGAGCTGCTGCATGTACTGCACAAACTCGGGCAGCCCGTTGAACGGCGCGCGGTCCGAGAACTCGGATGCAAAGTCGGCAAGCTTGGATACGTTGCTTATGCTGCGTGGCGCTTCGTGCGGCGACTGGGCACCCAGTGCGTCAAAGTACCCGCTTTCGTAAAACGCCATCTCTACAAGCACGGGAAGCGGTACAACACCCTGCTGCATGCGCAGTTTTTCGACGCACGCAACTGCGCAGGCAAGCCTTTGACTCTTCTGGCCATCAAACATCTCGCGCACCTGTGGACTGCTCAGAAGTTCAAAAAGCGTGCCGTCCCGCGCAGCGGGCGCGGTTTTGCGTACTGCAGCTACTGCCGCGACCTCGGCCGGGGTCATGGAAAGGGGCGGCCGCTGCAATATCCTCACCGCCGCGATGTCAGCCCCGGGCTCGACCGCGAGCTGGAGGTAAGCAAGCAGGTCGCGTACTTCCTCTTTCTCGAAGAAACCGGCTCCCAGGGCGGTATAGGGTATATCAAGCTGGCGGAACTTGTGCTCAAGCAGCTCGGCGTGGGTGGTCGAGCGGTACAGAACCACTATCTGGCCCGGCTCAATGCCTGACCCAATCAGGAGCTTTATCCGGCCGGCGACAAAGTCCGCTTCTTCCTCCCTGCTTGCCGCCTGCACAAGGTGTACGCGTGCCTCGCCGCTGTAACCTTTGACCGGGTTGCTAAGCGCGACCTTTTTGGCCTGCCCGGCAAAGTAAGGGGCGCGGGTTATAGCAAAGTTTGCAACATCAAGAACCTCGTTGTAAGAGCGGTAGTTGTACGTAAGGAAAAGCTCCCGCGCCCTGAACTCGCGCAAGTTCTCAATTCTCGCCCCGCGCCACTCGTAAATCGCCTGCTTGTCATCGCCCACTATGGTGACGTTCGCAAAGTCATCGCGCGCGAGCAGCCTCAGCAGCTCAAGCTGTGCGCGGTTTGTGTCCTGGAACTCATCAACCAGAATATGAAGAAACTGCGAACGCAGTCTGGCGCGCAGGTTCTCATCCTTGTGAAGCAGCCAGTAAGCTTTTACTAATAAGTCAGCATGGTCCGCTACCCCGGCGGCCCACTTGAGCTTCTCATACTCGATGAACAATCTAACAAATACGCCCGCTGCCTGCCGCTCGTAGGTGGACTGAGGCGTATCTTCGGGAAGCTGCGCGCAAATCGCATCTTGAAAAGTTTCCGCAGTGTGCAGAAGCCTCCTTGCGTGGTCAATTACTCCCCACCCTGCTCCAAGAACGTCCCTGAGGTCGCCGGGAGGAATCAGGCTGCGCTCTTCCTGAGCCACCAGCGAGCGCGAGAGGATTGAAGCCATGACATCGTCACGCAGAAGAGATGTTTCCCCCTCATCCGCGATGCGGAATCCCCTGGGCAAGCCGGCCCGGGCCTCGTGCTCGGCAAGGATTCGCATGCAAAAAGAGTGAAAAGTGCTTACCCAGAGCTGCTGCGGGCTGATTGAGGAGCCGAGCACTTCCAGTACCCGCTCGCGCATGGACTGCGCCGCGCGGTCGGTAAAGGTCAGACAGAGAATGTTGGATGGCTTGGCGCCGGGAATGCGTTTCAGCGCATCGAGGAAGCGAAACGTAACAACAGTGGTTTTGCCTGTGCCTGCACCCGCCGTGACTTTAAGCGCGCGGTCAAACGGGAACTCGACAGCTTTCTTTTGCGCCTCGTTGAGCTTGTCAGGACTCAGCATGGGAACCTTTAAAATTACGCACCGCTTTGGGGCGCGGCAATAGTAGCACAAGCTTTCTCCCAACGCAAGTCAAAGCGGGGGTTGACGTGCCCGGAGGTCTCTGGTAGTATTAGCTTCCCGGTTTTTCGAAAGGCGCCGCAGTGGAACAGAAACTGATTGCAAGAATAGGGCAGCTCAAGGAAGAGCGCAAGGCGGTCATCCTCGCGCACAATTACCAGCGGGGCGAAGTGCAGGATATCGCCGATTTCGCCGGCGATTCCCTGGAGCTGGCCAGAAAAGCCAACAAGACAGAGGCGGAAGTGATTCTCTTCTGCGGCGTGCACTTCATGGCGGAAATGGCTGCAATAATCAACCCGGACAAGACCGTGCTTGTGCCTGACATAAATGCCGGCTGCCCCATGGCGGACATGCTCACGGTACGCCAGATGCAGGACCTCAAGGCCCGGCACCCGGACGCTGCGGTGATTTGCTATGTCAACTCCTCTGCGGCGATTAAGGCACAGAGCGACATCTGCTGCACATCGGCCAATGCGGTTGACATAATGGCCTCTTTCCCGCCGGAGCGCCGGATTATCTTTGTGCCTGACACAAGTCTCGGCTCCTGGGCGGCGAAGAAGCTCGGACGCGACAACGTCATTCTCTGGGACGGCTACTGCCCAACGCACCACCGAATCCTGCTGCGCGACATAGAGCAGGCCAAGAAGGCCCACCCGGACGCAAAGGTTGTTGTACACCCGGAATGTACCGAAGATGTAATTGCATCGGCGGACGAGGTCGGCTCCACCTCGGGCATACTTCGCTACGCGTGCGAAAGCGGCGCGAAGGAAGTGATAATCGGCACTGAGATAGGGATGTTGCACCGGATACGGAAGCAGTGCCCGGATGTCAAGTTATACCCGGCATCGCAGCTTGCAGACTGCCCCAACATGAAACTTAACACGCTCCAGAAGTTACTGTGGTCGCTTGAGGACATGCAGTTCGAGGTTAAAGTTGACCCGGCGGTTGCCGCCGGCGCTAAGGATGCAATTGAACGCATGCTTGAGGTAACCCCTTAGAGACGGAATTCGACTTGATTTTGCCCCGCGTGCGTTTACAATTGCAGGCTGCAGGCGAGGTAAGCACTTGTTTAGATAAATAACAGGTGTGGCTTAACACAGGCTTGCGTGTGAGGGGGGTATTCCCATCGCAACCGAGGCTGGCCTTGAGGCGTATTTCAAAGAGATAAACAAGTTTGCGCTTCTTTCTCCAGAAGAAGAGAAAGAGTTTTCCAGGCGTGCGCGAAGAGGAGATAAGGCGGCTCGGGACAGAATGATTCGCTGCAATCTGCGCCTTGTGGTATCAATTGCCAAGCACTACATGGGCCGGGGGCTTCTGCTGCTTGACCTGATTGAGGAGGGGAACCTCGGGCTTCTCAAGGCGGTGGAGAGATTCGACCCCGGGGCGAACTGCCGCTTCTCGACATACGCTTCGTGGTGGATCAAGCAGGCTATAAAGCGCGCCCTTATTGACACGGTACGGACTGTCCGCATCCCCGGCTACATGATTGAGCTGATTGCCCGCTGGAAAGATACCAAGGCTCATTTTGTAGTTGAGAGAAATCGCCAGCCCACCTTCTCGGAAATCGCACGCGAGATGGACATAC
>CAYWBA010000119.1:0-8918 GCA_964455955.1 uncultured Planctomycetota bacterium
CCGGGACTTGTCAAGGGCGAGCTGATCGGCTGTTTCGCAATTACAGAGCCTAATTCCGGCAGCGATGTTGCCTCACTGAGGACCACGGCCAAGAAGGTGGAAGACGGCTACATCCTCAACGGCCAGAAGATGTGGATATCAAGCGCGCACGTGGCGGATGTGGCCATAGTCTTCGCCTATACCAACCCGGACTCAAAGCCGAAGCACCGCGGAATGAGCTCCTTTGTCGTGGATATGAAAGACAACCCGGGCATAGAGGCAAAAGCTATAGAGACGAAACTCGGCCTCTTTTGCGCACCTACCGGCGAGATAGCTTTTAGCGATGCGAAAGTGCCGCTCGATGCGCTTGTCGGCGAGGAGGGAACAGGCTTCAAGCAGTGCATGACAATGCTTGACTGTACAAGGCTTTCGTGCGCGGCAAGAGCCGTTGGCGTCGCCAGGGCGTGCGTCGAGGAGTCGGCCAAGTACGCCATGGAACGCACCCAGTTTGGCAAGCCGATTGCCGAGTTCGAGATGATTCAGGATGAGATTGCCGGGATGCATGTTCGGTGCGAAGCGGCAAGACTCCTCGTCCACCGGGCTGCATGGCTCAAGGACCAGAATATCCGCTGCACCAGGGAGACCTCAGTAGCCAAATATTACGCGGCGGAAGCTGCTGTAGCCAACGCCAACGAGGCGATGAAGATTTTCGGCTCCTACGGGTATTCCAGCGAATATCCGGTAGAGCGTTACCTCCGCGATGCAAAGAGCTACCAGGTAGTGGAGGGAACTTCCAACATACAGAAGGTAATCATTGCTTCTTATCTGCTTGGCAAGAGGGGATAGCAACGAAAGCAACAGGCACTGGTAACCAAAGTCATTAGCAACTGGGAGAAGCCGATGGATGAAATGTTGGAGAAGGTAAGGGAGATAGAAGACCTCCGGCTCAAGATAAAAGGCGGCGGCGGTGAAAAGGCTGTAGCCAAGCAAAAAGCAAGGGGCAAGATGACTGCCCGCGAGCGCATGGATTACCTTTTTGACCCCGGTACTTTTGTCGAGTTCGACATCTTTGCCAAAACCATCGGGAAAGACTACGGTCTCGACAAGAAATTTGTCCCCGCCGATGGCGTTATTACCGGCTACGGCAAGATAAACGGCCGCTACGTCTTCTGCTACAGCGAGGACTTCACAGTAATCGCCGGTACGTTTGGTGAAATGCACGGCCGGAAAGTGTCCAAGACCATAGACCTTGCACTTAAGATGAACTGCCCTTTAATAGGGATAAACGACTCCGGCGGCGCCCGCGTGACCGAGGAAATGGGCGCGCTCTCCGAGTATGGCAGGCTCTTCTACCGCCACAGCCGCGCATCCGGCGCCATACCACAGCTTGCGCTTATCATGGGTCCCGTTGCCGGCGGACAGGCCTACTCGCCAGCACTCATGGACTTCATATTCATGGTCAAAGATACTTCCTATATGTTTATCGCCGGCCCGCCCCTTGTTAAAGCTGTGGTCTTTGAAGAAACCACCGAAAAGGAACTCGGCAGCCCCGAAGTACACTGCAGAATAAGCGGCGTCGCCGACCTCTACCGTGAAAACGATGAAACCTGCCTTGATACGACAAAGGATTTCCTCTCCTACATGCCGCAAAACTGCAATGAAGCGCCGCCACTTGTTGAAACCGGCGACCCGGTTGGCCGCGCTGACGAAGAGCTTCTCAAAATAATCCCCACCGACCCAAACGCAGCCTACGACATGCACGACATTATTGAGAAAATAGTAGACGATGGAAAAATCTTTGAGATAAAAGGGGAGTTCGCGCCAAACGTTATCACCTGCTTCGCGCGCATGAACGGCCGCACAGTCGGCATTATCGCCTCAAACCCGGCCGTCATGGCAGGCTGCCTTGACTACAAGGCCTCACAGAAGGCGGCGCGTTTCATCCGTTTCTGCGACTGCTTCAATATCTCAATTGTCAACCTGCAAGACGTACCCGCCTTCCTCATCGGCACCCGGAGCGAGCGCAACGGCATTATCCGCCATGGCTCTAAGATGCTCTACGCCTATTCGGAGGCGACCGTGCCGAAAATCACCGTCGTGCTGCGCAAGGCCTACGCCGGCGGCTACCTCGCCATGTGCTCAAAAGACCTTGGCGCGGACTTCGTATTCGAACTCCCGACCGGGGAAATCTGCCTCATGGGCCCGCCCGGTGCTGTCAACATCCTCTTCCGCAAAGAAATGAAGGAGGCAAAGGAAAAAGGGCAGGACCCTGAAGAGGTTAGGCAAAAAAGGCTCAAGGAGTTTTACGAAAAGTATGTCAACCCGCTTTACTCGGCAGGATTGCAGCACGTGGATGACGTAATTGACCCGCGGAACATGCGGCCCTCTATCATCCACGCTCTTGAGGTATGCCGGACCAAGCACGATGAGCTTCCCAAGAAGAAGCACGGTAATATGCCTATTTGAACCAAGTGCTCGCGTGCAGGCAGGGATTTGGGGTTGACAAATATTACTAAACTGGGAAAATGAACAGGGGGTTATGAATATGGCGCAAACCGACGTGACTGTCCCCATGGTGGGAAAAATCGTCAGAGTACTCGTAAAGCCGGGAGACACTGTGGCCGAAGACGACGAGATCGTCGTCTTTGAAGCAATGAAAATGGAGATGCCTGTTGTGGCGCCTGCAGCCGGCAAGATTGCTGAAGTAAAGGTGGAGCCCGGCCAGCTTGTTGAAGCAGAGACCGTTCTCGCTATAATCGAGACTGAGTAAAACCGAGCTGCAAGATTGTTTCCAGGTTCTCCAAGCCCTGAACGCATGGTGGCAAATAGCGCCCGCCTTTTCACTTGACAGCAAGAAGTCTTTCACCTACCTTTGGAGAATTCCGGGGTAGAGGCCAACCATGAAAAAGATTATTGTATTGCTTCTTTTGCTTACAGCAGGCTGCAATGCCCCAACGCCTGAAACGTCCCAGCTATCACAGCGAATTGTCTCCCTTGCCCCGGCCATTACCGAAATACTGTTCGCCATTGGTGCCGGCGATCAGGTCGTGGGCGTGACAACCTACTGCAACTACCCCGTAGCAGTTGAAAAGCTCCCCAGGGTTGGCAACTTCGCCACAATTGATTTCGAAAAGATAATCTCACTCAGACCTGACCTCGTAATCGCAACAAGAGACGGAAATCCGCAGGAAGCGGTCGTCAAACTGCGAACCCTTGGAATAGAGACTCTCGTCATAGGCGGTAAGAGTTTCAAAGATTTGCTGAGTTCAATCAACCTTATCGGCCGGTCTGTCAACCGCCGCCGGGAAGCGCAATCCCTCGCCGGCAGGCTTGAAATCCGCTGGAAGGCGATTGGTGAAAAACACGCTTCCACGCAAAGGCCTAAAATCCTTCTCCTCTATGGTATTGACCCGCTCGTTGCGGCCGGAAAGGGCAGCCTCGGCGACGAGCTAATCGCCCAGGCCGGCGGCAAAAACATCTTCGCCGGCTCATCCAAGCAATACGTTACTACTGAACATGAAAAGATTATCTCCCTTGCCCCAGAGGTCATAGTGCAGGTCACAATGGGCTCGGAATCCACGCAGGAAACGCAAGAGTACTGGAGCAAGTGGTATTCAATACCCGCTGTCAAAAACGGCCGGGTCTGCGTGCTTGACCCCGACCTGATTACCAGGCCGGGCCCCCGTATTATCGAGGGGCTCAATCTTCTCGCAAAAGCAATTCACGGGGAAACAACAGGCAAATAGATGAAAGTCCTGACGTTCAAAAGATGGCTCCTTGTCCTGCTCGCAGCACTTGGAATGCTGATTGTTGTATCGTTCCTCGCTGCGACCCTCGGAACAGGACTGGGCTTCTCCCAGAGCCTATCGGCAATCTTCTCGCCGCCTGGGCGCGATACACCCGCCTACCAGATTATCTGGCTCGTCCGCCTGCCGCGCGTATTCCTCGCCATAATCGTCGGCGCAGGCCTCTCAATCGCAGGCGCATCATTCCAGGCGATTCTCAGAAACCCGCTCGCCGAGCCTTACATCCTTGGAATCTCCTCAGGCGGAGCGCTCGGCGCAGTTCTCTCAATATTCCTCGGTCTTAACCTGGTCTTCCTCGGATTCTCCAGTGTCACCCTCCTTGCTTTCGCCGGCTGCATGGCTACCATGTTCCTGGTCTATAAGCTCGCCTTCGGCGCCGGCTCCCACCTGCGCCACAGCCTGATTCTCACCGGCGTTATTGTGGGCGCATTTCTCTCCGCCTTCGTCCTCTTTTTCACCTCGCTTGTCAATATTGACCGCCTGCATTCCGTTATATTCTGGATGATGGGCAACCTCGGCAGCCCCTTGGAGTCATTGTCCCTACTAACACTTGCAGCCTATGTTCTCGTCGGCTCGGCCGCACTGTTCTACCTGGCGCGCCCGTTTAACGTGCTCGCCCTCGGCGATGAAACCGCCCGGGCGCTGGGCACCGACCCTGTTCGCACACGCCGCTATGCCTTTATCGCTTCCTCGCTGGTGGTAGGGGCCGCTGTCTCCGCCACCGGGCTTATCGGGTTTGTGGGATTGATTATCCCTCACGCGACACGGCTCCTCTTCGGTAGTGACAACCGCCTCCTCCTGCCCGCCTCTTTCCTGTTCGGCGGCGCCTTCCTCGTGGCCGCGGACGCCGTGGCGCGCACCCTCATCAGCAACCAGCAGCTCCCTGTTGGCGTTGTAACCGCGTTGTGCGGCGCCCCCGTTTTCCTCATCCTTATGCGTGCTCGAATGAAAGGGTCCTATTTTGCTTAGGTGCGAAGTTGATTGAACTCGATAACGTGACGTTCGCATACGAAGAAGAGCCTGTGCTGCGCGGCGTTTCGCTCCACATCCCCCCGGGGCAGATGCTTGGAATTATCGGCCCCAACTCCTCTGGCAAATCCACCTTGCTGCGGCTCATCGCCGGCATTCTCCATCCTAACAGCGGCAGCGTGGTTCTCGACGGGCGCGACTCATCCGGTCTTACCCGCCGCGAGACAGCAAGGCTTGTGTCCTTCGTGCCCCAGGAAACACCTGTCACCTTCCCCTTCAGGGTGCAAGAGATTGTTCTCATGGGCCGCACCCCTCACCTCTCCGCCGTCTCGTTCGAGTCTGAGAAAGACTTCCAGATTGCTAACGAAGCGCTTAAATCCACTGACACCTATCACCTCCGCGACCGGTTCCTCGACGAGCTTTCGGGCGGCGAGCGGCAGCTCGCAATCATCGCCCGTGCGCTGACTCAGGCCGCTTCCATAATGCTTCTCGACGAGCCGACCTCCTTCCTCGATATCCGCCACCAGCTTGATATTTTCAACATAATCACCCGCCTCAACCGCAAGCAGGAAAGAACTATCATTGTGGTCTCTCACGACCTCAACCTCGCTTCGCTCTACTGCAGTCGGCTGGTGCTCCTGCACGAAGGACGCATCGCAGCCGACGGCAAGCCTGAAGAAGTTCTTACCCCGGACATCCTGCAGCAGACCTACAACGTCGCCATGACCGTAACCCCCGACCCCGAAACCGGCAAACCCTTCGTAATACCAAGAGCGGGCAGCTAATAACAAAGTTGCTCGCGACGTGCGGCGAAAGAAGATTTTCCGGCAAGCTGCTGTCAGGATTCCGCAGGCGGCTTGGAAGCAATAGGACTTTTGACATTCTTGGACAGGCCTCGCAAATATGGATGCAGCCTTTTTAGAATTTTTATCCAACAGTTTAGCGTCTGCCGGGTTAGAATAATAGAGGCGGGCAGCTATGCTCGCTATCCAGAACAATGGAGGTAAACGGTGAACCCGAACACCACGTTGTCGCTCCAGGGCCTGCGAAAGCTCTTGCTGGTCGCGGCCTTTGCTGGTTTGGTTCTCGGACTTCTCCTGCACACAACATACGGCGGAGATGTCAGTGAATTTCAGAAGAAGGCGAGAACTCTTTCCAAGAAAATCAAATCCGCCAAGAAGCAGCACGATGCGTATCAGGAAAGGTTCTGCGAACTGCACGCCGAACTGGAGAGGCGCAGCCCGCTTAACACAAACGACCCCGAGGTGAACAAACTCATCGAGGAGCACAACAAGGTGCGGGAGACCTGGATAAAGCTTCAAGAGCAGCTTGCAGTCCTGAGAAACCGGCTTGTCAATGAGATAAACAGCTTCCTGCAGGCCAACACTTGTGAGGTTGTAAAGGCGGCGATAGAGGTCTTCTACAAGGCAAAAAACTATCCTGACGCGTTTGCTGAAACTGCCCTGCTCGAACGCCTTAAAGCCATCACGAACGAGGATGCAATCGGTTTCATGCTTGACGAGCTGAGAAAGTCCCGCCGCAAGAACGCCCGCGTGCTGATATGCCAGGTTATCGCAGACAGAAAGGAGAAGCGCTTCGTTAACACGCTTATCGATGTGCTTGGCGACAATGACTGGGACGTGGTAGTTGCAGCGGCAAAGGCGCTTACATGCACCAGGACCAAGGCTGCAGTCGGGGCGATGATCGAGGCATACGAGCGCGCGTCCGAGAGAAAGAACGAAGGAGCTATGCGCGGCCTCAGGCAGGAACTGCGGTACGTGACCGGCCAGTACATGCTGGAGACAGCCCTTGACTTCAGAAACTGGTGGGATGGCAGCGGCAAGCAGGAATACGACGAGAACGCGCTTCTCACTGGCCGCGGCCTCATGGGCAAAAAGGGACCGAAAACCTCTCTCGTTTATGGCAGGGTGACCTCGAAGAGCGTCATATTTGTTTGCGACGTGTCTCACTCCATGAAGGCAAAAGGCGTTGTGCCGGAGACACCGGAAGGCGAAGATGGGAGCGGAAAGAAATCCGGCGACGATGATGAAGAAAGCCCTGAAACCGGCGGTGACTTGGCAGGCGGCAAGAAGGAAAAGCCCCGACGGGAGAAGAAAGGGCTTGGGCGGCAGGGCGTAAAGCCTGGTTTCGAGGGCTCCCGGATTGAAATCCTCAAAATAGAGCTTGCACACGTTGTCAGAAAGATGCTTCCGGATGACGCGAACTTTAACCTCATAACCTACGCAACAGAAGTCCAGAGCTGGAAGAAAAACCTGGCTAAAGCGTCGGAAAGTAACAAGAATGCCGCCATCAAGTTTGTCAAAGACATGAAACCCCTGGGAATGACCAATGCCTACGGCGCGCTCGAAAAGGCATTCGCCGACAAGTCGGTGGATACAATTTACTTCCTCTCCGACGGCAACCCCACAACCGGCGACGCCATAGACCCCAACGAAATCCTCAGAGCAGTGCAGCGCTGGAACCAGGGGCGGAATGTCGTCATCCACACTATTGGACTGCTGGTCGGCAAGTACGACGACAAGGAGAACCACGACAAGCTCAAACAGTTCCTGAGATACCTCGCGGACGAAAACGGCGGGCAATGCCGGATTTTCGAGGATTAGCAGTCCCTGAACAGCTACCGATATGATGTCGGAATTTAATGCCCGGGCCTGTAAGATTGCTTGCACACATTTGTACTCTGGCCTATACTTCACACCCAAATCGCGGCTTTGCCAGGATGCTGCTTCAGGCTGGAGGTTCTGTTGGGTCGGCGGCTTTACTACACGTTGTTTAAGAACAACTTCACCTACGCCCTCGCGCTGATTTTGCTGCGGATGTTCGAGTTTTTTCTTCGGCCATTTCCCCTCCGGGCGAAGTTCTCCTTCGGAAGGCTTATCGGGGACCTGTGGTACCTCATTGACTTCCCGGACCGTGAACTCTGCCGACGCGACATGGCGCTCGCCCTCGGGCGCACACATCCTGTACATATCCGCCAGCGCGCTCGGAGGCTCTCCATGGCTAACATAATGGCTTACCTCGTCGAGGCATACTTTTCGTCCTTCCTTCCGCGGGAAGAGATGCTCGGCCTGGTGAGAAACCGAGACTGGGCTGCGCCTCTTCGAAAGGCTCTGGACGCGGGAAAGGGAGCTATCGTCCTTACAGGCCACTTCTCCAACCTCGCACTGCTCTGCTACCTGATTTCCGCGCACAGGCACACAAACCTCATTGCGAGGCACCAGCGGGTGTTTAACAAGCTTATGGTCTCTCAGCGCCGGACGATGAACATCAAAACGCTCAACGAGCATGAAACAAGCTATGACCTGCTGCTCGAAGCGCTGGCGCGAAACGAGTTTGTCATGTCCACCATAGACCGCCCCCTCAAACGGGTAAAGGGCGTTTACGCCCCGTTTTTCGGACACACAGTCATCGCCCCCTATTACCCCGTGGACCTCGCCAGGCTCAGCGGCGCCCCGATATTCCTTGCCTTCCTGACACGGCGCCGCGGCCGGTACGACATGCACTTCGAAGGCCCTATCCGCGTGCCGAAAGACGCCGGCGAGCGCGAGTCGCGCCAGCAGTACACCCGCAGGATAATCTCGGTCCTCGAGAAGTACATATCCGCCTACCCCCACGAGTGGCAGTGGCACCAGAAGCGCCTTATCAAGAAGCACTGGGGCATTCCGAGGTACAAACTCACGTAATAACGCTATCCCTTTCCTGTACACGCATGGGCGAAATTTACAAATCATCACTGGCCCCAACATCCACTTGCGCCAGAATACTCCAAAATCCCCTTTGCGTAACGGGTTGTCTTCCAAATAGATGCTGCGAATTTTCTTTGCTTTGCGTTGACGCAAGTCGAAAAACATCTGTACGCTTCCTTGTAAACTCTCGCAAGTCATTTTGCCCCTTGGGGTTGCGTCAGGCACATGTGCAGTCGGATTCCGTAACATCTTGCACCTCAACGGGTTACTCTCACCGCAGAGCCGGGGAACTTCCACCATGCTTTCCAGCATGGTGCTTCTGGTATAATAAGGAAACAAACTCCATTCCCCATTCCCTTCATCGTTGCCCTCCATCTATATAGGGCAAATGTTCGCCTTTTCAGGCCACACAAGTTTTTGCGATTTCGGCTGGTTTGCGTAAGGCAATATATGGCTG
>CAYWBA010000120.1:0-8899 GCA_964455955.1 uncultured Planctomycetota bacterium
ATTGCTGTCGCCATCATTATCCTGACCGGCTGCCCTCGGGCAAGGCAGAAAAAGCAGGCAGAAAAGGCTCTCAAAACAATCCAGGGCGAACTGACATATGACCCCCTCGAGACCAAGAGCACGGAAGCATGGCACGGATGGCATTTCCGGGTGAATGGAGAGCCGGTTCTGCCCTCAGAGACTGTCCCGTCAGAGAAGTTGAAGAAGTTCGTAGGCAAGCGCGTAGTTGTGTCAGGGAAGCATTTCAAAGGTACTCCCTGGAATCCCAATACGGGCGAACAAGGGCCTGTAACTCCCGTAATGCCCGGCGCAACTCCCGGAATGCCCGGCGCAAGCCCCGTCATGCGCGGTTATGGCTTGCGAGTACACACTATCAAGGCGGTAGAGGAATAGACTTAAAGATAGCAAAGCATTTCTATCAACTTATCTGCCTATAGCTTCTCTATTTGAACCGGTTCGTGGCGGAAAGCTGGAAGACTCAGAGTCTATCTCAGTACTTTGCGCGAGCCGCGTTGCGAGCGCCGGGGCGGCGAATGCAAGGAGCGACGACGAGCGCGTATCAGGCAGATACGTCGAGGAGGAGCGACACAGCAGGCGCGCTCCGCCGCCGCAACCTGCAGGGACGGGGTGCGCTTCCCGCCGGATGCGGCGTCGCTCGACGTCGGCATGTACCCCAACATGCCTCCTCCTCGCTCATTGCCTGCGACGGAAAGTACTGAGATAGACTCTTAGTGCTGGACAAGTTCGTAAAGACCATTGCTGACGCATTTGAGCTTTCCCATGCGCACAAGCTCTTCCCAGATTTCCTTTGGGAACTGATATGGCGGCTTGACCGCGGCAATGCTGGAACGCTTGCCTCCGGTCATTGCACCCCTGCTTAACCCTGATTCATCATCGCGGCGCAGGATTCTCAGCCGCCTCTTGAACGCCTTCAGCGCAGTTTTCAACTCTTCAGGAGTAAATTGTTTATTTTCAGTCATGATTTTTTCCTTCCCTCGCGGGTCTCCTTTTCTTCTTAAATGCGTTTGCTCTTGCTTGTGAGATGCTCCCCCAAAAACTGATTCAGGTTTTATGTTAGAATATAAGCCTGTGGAAGTCAAGAAAGAGAGAAATTGGAACGCACCAGTCAACCAGCTTCTTGACATTCCCCGCCGGTTTCAATTCCGCCGCCTTGCGCAAGCCGGTGAGGGCGAAGAATCTCTTGTGTCGGGAATACAGTAGTAGTACTATGTAGATGCGAAGGATGTTTTTAGAGGAAAAATCAATTGAAACTTGAGGACATGACGAGGGAGCAGCTTGCAGGGGAAGTATCGCAACTGCGCCAGCGGGTAGCCGAGCTGGAGGCGCAGGAGGCGAATCACACAGAGGTCGAGCAGGCGCTTATGAAGAGTGAACGTTTATATAGCCTGCTTGCCAACAACATCACAGATGTAATCTGGACAGTGGATGCGAACTTGCGATACATTTACATCAGCCCTTCGGTAGAACACCAGCGGGGTTATACAGCGGCGGAAATCGAGAGCCATTCGCTCAGCGACACCCTGACTGCGGATTCGTATGACCTGACCAGGCGGATTTTTGAAGAAGAGGCAGCGGAAGCGAGGCGCAGCCGAAGCGACAGCCCCAGGTCCCGGGTGCTGGTGCTTCAGCTCAAGCGCAAGGACGGGTCGCTTTTCTGGGCCGAGGTAGAGGCGACTTTACTGTTTGACAAGGAATGCCGCCTGGTCTCGATTCTCGGCGTTTCCCGCGATATAGACAAGCGCAAGCGGGCCGAGGAAGAAACAAGGGGCCTGCTGCGCAGGCAGCAGGCGCTTCTTGAGAACGTCCCCGCCTTCATATTTCTCAAGGATGCACAGATGAGGTACACCGCGGTGAACCGTGCTTACATGGAGATGCTGCCTGAGGACATTGAAGACCCGTTAGGCAGGCGGGACCGCAATTTCTACCCGGCCAAGCTTGCGATGCGCTTCGAAGCCGAAGACCGCCAGGTGCTTGAAGAGGGGAAGACTATAAGGAAGGAAGAACCTATACGGCTGAGGGACAGGCGCACGATCCAGACGGCGGTTTCCATCACACCCGTTCACGCAAAAGACGGGGCGATAACCGGGATGGTCGGCATTGCTTTCGATATTACGGAGCGCAAGGATGCGGAGGAAAAGCTGAAGCGCTATACCGCCGAGCTAAGGAAAGCCAACGAGGAGCAGGCGCGTTTGATGGAGAAAGTAAGGGCGCTGTCACTCACTGATGAACTCACCGGCCTGCACAACCGGCGGGGCTTCCTGTCCCTGGCGGAGCAGCAGGTGAAGATAGCAAACCGCACGAAGGGCGCATTGTCGCTTTTCTACTTCGACCTGGACAACATGAAGAAGATTAACGACACGCTCGGTCACAGAGAGGGCGACCACGCGTTGCGGGAGACAGCCTACGTGCTGGGGAACACCTTCCGCGACTCAGACATCATAGCCAGGATAGGCGGGGATGAGTTCGCGGTAATGGCAATAGAAAGCTCTGAAAACAGCGCCGAGGCTTTTGTTAACCGCCTGGGCGAGCACCTGAGGGAGCTTAACTCCGGCGGTGCCCGCTCTTACGACCTGTCTTTGAGCGTGGGCGTCGCGCACTACGAACCTGAAAAGCCCTGCACCATTGATGAGCTTCTCGCCCAGGCAGACAGCTTAATGTACAAGCACAAGCGAGCCAAGCGGAGTCCATAGCGCCCTGCTGAGCTTTTGCCAGGAGCCTGGTTATTGGTCTCTGAGGGGGTCGGTGGAGGGGCGTTTGGGGCGCTTGTTGTTCTTTTTGCCTTTTTTCTGGCGCTCCATGAACTTCTGGATATACCGTTTTTTCTGCTCAGGCGTGGCCTGGTTCCACATCTTCTGAATTTCCGGAGGCAGTGTCTTTACGTACTCCTCCACCTCCGGCGGGATGCCGTTTCTGCCGGGCTTGCCGAAGCGCTCTCTCCACGGCTTATCGCCTTTTTGCGGAGTGTCCGGCTTTTTCTTTTCCGCCTTCTTCGCGGCGGTGCCGTACTCCTCGGTTGCGTTAAGCGGGAGAGTTATTTCTTCCTCCTCCATCAGGAGGAGAATGGAGTTTTCGCTTATCTGAAGCACTCTGGCGCCCACAATCTCGTCGCCGACGCGCACCGTCCTGCTTTCCTTTTCCTGCAGGAGGTCAACAATGGCGAAGGAGCGGGCCTTGTCGGACGAGACGGCGGTGCCGCGCAGCTTGAGGAGCCGGTCGAGCGCCGAGGTCGGGCCCGGGACGGGGACAGGCAGCTCGGACTCGCCGGGCTCACCTTCAGGCCTGGGGAGGAACCGGTCGGGCGTTATTGCAGAGTAGTCACCGAAGATGCCTTTTCGCTCAGGCTCATCTTTTTCCAGAGGCTCGATTGGCGCAAAAAGCCTGGCGTCTGCTTTCGGCGCGGCCTGCGAGGGCAGGAACTCGGAAGCGACGTAGACAAGCAGGGCGCTGACAAGGATGTTGACAAGAATCATGTACCGCCCAAGCCTTTTACAGTCGAGTTTCATCTTGTTACTCCTGTTATGGTTCGAGTTCGTCCCAGAGTATGACTGACACTCCGTCTTCGGTGCGCCTGAGCACCGCCATGCATTTTTTTGCGTAGTTGCCGCTTTGCGACCGCACCAGGGCGCTGTAGGTTGAGCTGCCGGGCTTCAGGAACCGGCTTATGTTGTCCAGCATTGCCTGGATGTTCGGCGGGAGGTTCTCCGGCGGGTTTTCCAGTGCCGCCACGAGCATCTCGAGCATGTTCGGGTTCAGCCACGGCGCGAGTGAGAGCAGGACTTTTTCATCTGCCGTATGGTAGTTGATAAGGCCGTCGGAGAAGACGGTCAGGTAATGCGAGAGGCCTGCAAAGCCCTCGCCAAGCTCCGGGTCTGGCTGGCTGTAAAGCATCTCTTCGGTCAGGCCTTCCACGTTAGAGAGTTCCCTGAGAGTCAGGGCGGGAGAGCCTTTGTCATGCAGGTACTGTGCAATGCCCTCAGCGAGCCCTGAGGGCAGCGTTCCCTCCGGCTCGTCTATTGATTTGAGGAGCCGCGCAAGCGCCTGTTGCGCCTCGTCGGGCGAGACTCCCTCCGGCGGTTCGAGGAGGATGTTTACGTTGAACTTCGCGTCTTCCTCTTCAAGCTCAAGGGAAACCTGGGATTCTTCCGAGTCAATCACCATGCTGCCTGCCGCGGGCGGGTTTTCCTGCGGGCCGCGCGAGCTCTCGCGAGTAATTTGCGCGGCGGCGGCCTCGACACCGGCGAGAATGTCAAGCGAGACCTGCGCGTCACGGAGGTAGTTTACGGCAACCTTGCGGTCAAGGACGACGGTGTAGGAGAACTGGCCGACGAGCACGACGAGGAGCGAGAGCATAAGGAGGGTCATAAGCAGCGCTGCCCCGCGCTCGCCTGTTTCGTGGCTGTGCTTGCGCCGGTACATTTATGGTCTCCTGACAGTAAGAGAAATAAACGCGTCCCAGCTATCGGCCTGCTGGCGAGGAGCGAGTCGCAGGCGGCCTTCGCGGTCCATTACGCCGGGGTAGTTCGAGCGGACGTAGACGAGGAAGTTAACCAGGTCGGCGAGCCTGATTCTACGGATGACCACCCTCGCGGTAGTTTCACGGAGCTTTTTGTTTTCCTCGGGGGTGACGCTTGAGAGGTGGCTGGTAAGCCCGACGCGCTGGGCGGTTTCCTTTATGACTGTCAGAAGGGGCTTGTCCTGCGTTGCGTCCTGCTTTCGGACTTTTTCCTTTTTGCCGACAAGCGCGTCGTAGTTCTTCCCAATGTACTTTTTGACATCCTGGAGCTTTCCCTCTTTTATCTTGATGTCCCTGGCAATCCTGGCCGGTTCGCCGGCATGGGCGAGGTAGGTGATTGCGAGTATTGCGGCGAGCGCCGCGAGGACAAAGACCCCCGTGCCTGCTTTTCGTTTCCCCGGCCCGAACTGGAGTCCGGCTGTGGGCGGCCTGGTCATTTCACTTCCCCCAGTGGAATCAGCTCGATGGTGAAGACCAGCTTTTGCTGGCCGCCGCGGCGCCCCCGCTTCTCGAACTTTTCGCTGACTTTGTAGCCCTGCATGTTCCGCAGCGCGCCGACGAGGGCATCGAACTGGCTGAAATCCTCGGCAATTCCAACAAGGACCGCATGTCTCTGGTCAAAGCTGATAGAACGGACAGTAGCTGTCTGCTGCTTCGGCAGGACAGTTGCTATCCGGCGTATTGTCTCAAGGAACGAGCGGTACTGCCGCCCCTGCGGGGCATCTGTCTTGCGCCTGGCGGAGCTGCTCTTAATCCACTTGTCGAACGTGTTGCGCGGGAAGGGCTTTTTGGGGAATATCCACTTCCAGTATATCTGGGCTTCACTCTCGATTCTGCCGAGATACGCCTGCTTCTGCGCCGCGTCGTAGTAGCTTTGCGCGGCAAGCAGGCCGAAGAGAACGGTTAGTACGGCAAAGAAGTACAGCAGCTTGTTGCGCACGAAGTCAAACCCTCTGCGAAGCGCGAACTCTTCCTTGCGGAAATCGACAGGCACGGACTCGGCGTGGATACCTTTGAGGGCAGCGCCGAGCGCAATCGCCGCGGCGTCGTCCGAGCCGCCGTTTTCCTCCTCGGTGGTGGCTGAGGGAAAGGTCGCAAACGGGTTGAATGTCGCAATATCTGTGTTCAGGCGCTGGGCGAGGGTACGCCGGGTTGTCCCTTCTATCGCGTTGCCGGCAACGATTACCGTTGTGAGAGAGCCCTCAACACCGGCGATAAGGCACGATGCCTTGATTTCGCGCGCGACCCGCTGGGCAAGCTCAACAGGCCCCATGCCGGTGACCTTCAGGGTTCGGAGGAAAATCAGGTTGCCGTCACGCACAAGGATTATCCTGCATGCCTCGCTTGAGAACTCCAGGAGCGCCGCGGCGCCCGCCTCAGGGAACACGTTGGCCGCCGCGACGAGGTTGAAGAGCGCGACCGCGTCCAGCGTCACGCCGACAGGTGAAATGCCGGCCTGCGCCAGCTCGTGCAGCTTGCTGCGCAACTGGTCCTTTTTGATTACAAGGAGGAAGATGTCCGTATCTGTCTCTGTCTGGTTGACGACAAAGAAGTCTGCAACGACATCTTCAAGCGACTCCTCGAAGAGGAACTTCTCGGCCTGGAACTTGACCGTGCGTTCAATCTGGCGCAGGTTGGAAATGGGCAGCTTCAAGCATCGCAGGACAGCATCGCAGCCTGAGAGGCAGAGGACGACGTTGTCACGACTGAGGCGGAAGCGGTCGAAGAAGTCTCGCAGGCCCTCGCCCGCGAGAGCTTGCGCGGCAAGCGCGGTCTGGCTGAGGACCCTGCCTATCCGCATACGGCGAGCCGAGCCGGTCACTTCCGCCGCCTTTACGTTGCCGTTCTCAAGGAACAGTCCTACCGCCTTGCCCATGTGTTTTTCCCTGCACTACCACGCACGGCCCGCGGGAATTACCACAACCGCGCTGAAGGTGTAGTCCCGCATTTGTGGCTCACCGTCGGTGGTGCTGCCGGAATCCTTTCGCAGGACAAGTGTGATTCTGACAGCTTCCGGCAGGCCCTCGCCGTGGGAGGCACCCTGCCAGCCCTCGGCAGAAAGATACTCGAACTTGAGAGATTTCACACTGTCATCCATAAACTCAAGCACGCCGCCGGAAAAAGGCACGTCATCGACAAAATGGTCTTCCCTGCGGTACAGGTTCAGCAAGCCATCCTGTTCTTCCGACGGATACACTGCATAGCCGACTTCATTGTAATCACTGCCTCGGGCGTCTATTGCGCGGCGGGAGTCGGAGGTGGTTACGAAGTTTACAGTATCCGCATTCCCGCCGCTGCATGAGGCGGTCTGCGCCTCAAAAGCGGGGCTGCCGGGTGAAAAGAGGAAAGCGCCTTCGAAGTCCCGTTTCATAAGCCCCAGGAGGGCCTGGCCGACCCTGCCGGCGCCCTTTACCTCTTCCGAGTACTGCTTGGCGGCAACGGTGCCGACAAAACAGGTGTAGACTGCTGTAAGCATGATGGATGTAATGAGCAGGGTCACAAGCATCTCCACCAATGTAAACCCGCCGCGTCTCATCACTTCCCTCCACGGAGGTGAGCATTAAGCGTCAACTCCGCCTCATCCGGGCCGGCGGGGTAGACGACCGTGAGAGAAACGGCTCGCAGGGAAGGGGCCTGTTGTTCTTCCTGCAAGACAACAACCGTCGCTTCCTCAAGTTTCCACGAGAATTTCTCGTGGCCCTCAAACTCGCCGCCCGTGTTAGTTTCCGTACCGAGCAGGATTTCAGCCATTTTCTGCTGCGCGAGCATTGTAGCAGTTCTCATGTTGTTGGTTATAGCCACCCTGCGCACACTCTCGTTGCCCTCAACCATAATCGCCGTCATGGCCACGCCGATAATCACCACCGAGGCCATCACTTCAAGCAGTGTGAAGCCCGCAGATGAGCTTTCAGAAACCAGCTTGTTCTTTTGGAACTTTCTCATTGAGCTATCCGCCCAGCATTTCGGGTGGTTCATACTCCCTGTACCCATCAAAGAACCTGACCATGCCTGTAAGCGGGCAAATCTCCAGCGTTATTTCACCGCCCCCCTGCGCTTCAAGGTGAACCATGCAGGCCGAGGTAATGCCGAGAGGCGATATTTCGATTGAGAGCGTCCCGCGCTCACCGTACACTTCCTCTCCGACCTGGATATCCTTGAAAGTTATGTCGCGATACAGGGCCCGCTTCTGCGGGAGCCACTCCCCGCCCTGCTCTTCAGATACGCTTTCGACCCAGAACTGGCCCGCTTCTGTATCAAAGACCATCTTCTGCGCCCTGCCCCTGCAGCAGGCCTGCGAGTGTGCCAAGCCGACTGTCGAGGCGATTTCGCGCGCGCTTGAGCGCAGGCGGGCCGAGAGGGTCAGCGAGTCGAACCGTATCGCTACACATGCGAGAATCAGCCCGATAATAGCCACCACAACAACCAACTCAACAAGGGTAAAACCTCTTACATAAGAAGGCAATAGGCAGTAGGCATCAGGCAATAGCCGGAATCCGGCTCCGACTCTTGGCTCTTGGCTATTGGCTATTGCCTTCTTCATTTCTATTCCTCATCGCTTTCTTCACTCTCGGGCTGCTCCAGTTCCCAGGAGTTGAGGTCGGCATCCTCTCCTTCACCGCCCTCCGTACCGTCGCGGCCATAGCATATCAGGTCGAAGCCGTGCTCCGTGCCACTGACATATTCGTAGTCATTGCCCCACGGGTCCTTTGGGATGGCGGAGATTACGCCCTCCGGATGCATCTCGGTCTCTTCGGTAAGTTCATCAAGGCTCTCGGGATAGTCGTGGTTATCCATGTGGAAAAGACTGAGCGCGTTCATGATTTGCCTCATATCCACCTTTGCCTTGGTGACCCTTGCCCTGCTGAGGTACTGGGCCACCTTGATTGTGGCGAAGCTGGCGAGAATCCCGAGGATTACAACAACCGCCATGAGCTCAACAAGCGTGAACGCACTTTGTTTTTTTCTCTTACGCTCCATTTCCACTCCTTATTCAGGTTACGTTAATAAAATTTCTAAGCGATATTTCCAAGCTCCAGTATGGGAAGCACTACCGCCAGGACAATAAACCCGACGACTACTGCGAGAAACACAATCATCATAGGTTCCAGCGCGCTGGCAACTTTCGCAGTAGTCAGGTCTACTTCCTCATCGTAGTACTCCGCTATCATTTCAAGCATCTCTTCCAGCCTGCCCGACTGCTCGCCTATGGCAATCATGTAGCCGACAAGCGGGGGGAAGACGCCGGACTTTTTCAGCGGCGCGGCAATATCAGTGCCTTCTACTACGCTGTTGTGTATGAAGTCCACCGCATTGTTCAGCACCGAATTGTCTGAGATTACGCGGATGACCTTAAGCGCCTCGAGC
>CAYWBA010000121.1:0-5745 GCA_964455955.1 uncultured Planctomycetota bacterium
AGCGGCTTCACAGCTTTCTTGTCGCCTATCTTTCCCAACGCCAATGCTGCCCAGTAGCGGACACGCTTCTTCTTGTCGTTTAAAGCCTCGATTAGAGGCTCAACTGCTGCCTTGCCTATCTCTTCCAGAGCCTTTACGGCTGAGCGGGGGATGCTCTGATCATTATCCTTCAACGCTTTAATCAAAGGCTTAATTGCAGGTTTGCCTATCTGTCTTAATGCCTCTATGGCAAAGGCGCGGACATGGTAATCTCTATCTTTTAATAGTTCACCAAGCGGCCCAGCTGCACCGGCCAACTTCTTACTGCCGAGCTCTGTTGCAGCCTGCTTGCGAACTTTCCGGTCTTGCGACTCGATCTTCTCGATTATGTCAGGGAATTGTCTCAAGAGGGCTCCAGTAAGCGCCCATTTTATGAATGGTTCGAGGATGGCCTCTAATTTGTGCTCAACTTCAGGGTCTGCGGTAGCTTCGAGTTCCTTTAGTAAAATGTCTATGACTTCTGGAATGTCTTTTACAGCGTTTCTGAGTTTAGAAATTGCCTCTTCGCGAGTGTCGTATTCTTCAGATGCCAGCTCGTTGAGGAGTTGGTTGATTCTGGTTTTGAGTTCTTCTTCGGAGAGTGGTTTGGGTGCAGGGGGAGGTTCGGCACTGTCAGGGGAGGCTGCGCCACTTCCGGGGGTATGAAACCCCCGGCTTGTTTGCGGATGGGAGCAAGCGGCGGTAATTACGGCGGTGAGCAGGAAACAGATGATATAGAGTTTTCGCATTGCGGCACCCGGTTATGTGTTTGATACTATATTATACCACAGAATCGGGGTTATTGCAATGTTGTGAGTGGTGCAATCAGCTTGACAGGCAGGCGCTTGTCCTGTAACATCCAGCAGCAGAAATTCAAAATGCAAAATGCAAAATTGATAATTGCAGTTGATAATTCAAAATTTTACATTGCAAATTTGAACTTTGCTTTTTGAACTTTTAACTGCCTTGCCTGATTTGACGAGTTTGTTTGGGGTGATTTGTGCCGGACGAGATGGAGAGGCTGCGTAAGAAGGTCCAGCGGCTCGAGGGGCTGCTTGAGGTGACGCGTGCGATGGCGCAGGTCCATCGCGTGAGCGAGCTTCTCGAGATGATAGCAGGCAAGGCCTCCGAGCTTATGGAAGCTGAGCGGGCGTCAATTTTCATAGTCACGCCTGACGGCCGCGAGCTTGAAAGCGAGGTCGCGCTCGGCATCAGCTCGGAAGGGATAAAGTTCAGCAAGCTTGAAGGCATCGCAGGGCACGTTTATAAGACAGGCGAGAAGGCCAATATCGAGGATGCATACAAGGACAAGCGGTTCCTGAAGTCTGTGGACCGCAAGACAGGGTTTCGGACCCGCAGCATGCTGTCTGTGCCGCTTTTGGGGCCCAAGGGCAAGCCGGTGGGTGTTTTCCAGGTATTGAACAAGCGGGGCGTCTCGTTCAGCAGGGATGATGAAGAGCTTGCAGAGGCGTTCGCATCGCAGGCTGCGGTCGCAATAATGAACGCGCAGGAGTACGAGCACCTGCGGCGTGAGAAGACGCGGCTGCTGGAGCAGTTGCGCAGGGAGTCCTCGCTGGAGGCGCTTGTAGGGGCTTCGCGGTGCATGCAGGAACTGCGGGGGTTGGCAGGGAAGGTTGCATCTTCGTCCGCGGGCGTGATAATCACGGGCGAGAGCGGGACAGGCAAGGATTTGCTTGCCAAGGCGATACACGCGGAGAGCGGGAGGGCGCAGGGGCCGTTTGTGGCGATAAACTGCGCCGCTTTGCCGGAATCGCTGCTTGAGAGCGAGCTTTTCGGGATTGAGAAGGGGGTTGCGACCGGGGTTGAGGAGCGGCCGGGGAAAATCGAGGCTGCGCACAAGGGGACGCTTTTGCTTGACGAGATAGGCGACATGCCGCTTGCGATGCAGGCGAACCTGCTGCGTGTCCTGCAGGAGCGGGAGGTTGAGCGCATAGGCTCGCGGATGCCGAAGCCGGTGGATATACGGGTAATTGCGGCAAGCAACCGGGACCTTGAGGCGCTTGTGAAAGAGGGCAAGTTCCGCGAGGATTTGTACTTCAGGCTGAGCGTGCTGAGCATAGAGATTCCGCCGCTGCGCGAGCGCAGGGATGATATACCACTGCTTGCGAACCACTTCATGCACCTTATCTCGAGGAAGTATTCGAAGTCCTGGAAAGGGTTTTCGCTTGAGGCTGTGGAAGCGCTGAAGAGCTACGACTGGCCCGGCAACGTGCGCGAGCTGGAGAACGAGGTGGAGAGGGCCTGCGCACTCTCAGGCGGAGGAGAGATAGACCGCAGCGACCTGTCGGAGAAGGTGCGCTCGCGAGGTGCGATGGCGAAGCTGCAAGGCGATTCCCTTGCAGATGCAGTGGAGCATCTTGAGCGTGAGCTTATTGAGCAGGCCATTGCCGGGAGCGGGGGCAACAAGACGGCTGCGGCCAGGAAGCTCGGTCTGAGCCGCGAGGGTTTGCGCAAGAAGATGAAACGTCTCGAAATAACATAGGAGAAGACTATGGCTGATGACTGCATTTTCTGCAAGATAATAGCAGGCGAGATACCGTCTGAGAAAGTGTACGAGACGGAAAACGTTCTTGCATTTGAAGATGTCAACCCTGTTGCGCCGGTGCATGTGCTTGTAGTGCCGAAGAAGCATATACCGAGCCTCAACGAGGTTAGTGAAGAGGATGCGGGTCTTATCGGCGAGGTGCTTCTTGCGGCGAAGGAGGTTGCGAAGATAAAGGGGACGGAGGTTGCGGGCTACCGGGCGCTTTTTAACACGAACCGGGGCGCAGGGCAGGTTGTTTTTCACCTTCACCTGCACGTGATAGGCGGCCGGGCGCTTGGAAAAATGGGATAACAGGCAGACGGCGAGCGAGGAAGCATGGGGAAAACACTTGAGTGCATTTTCAGGCCGAAATCAATAGCGGTAATCGGAGCGAGCAAGACGAAGGGCAAGATAGGGTACGAGATTGTACACAACCTTGTTTCGTCTGACTTTGAAGGCAAGGTGTTTCCCATAAACCCCAGGGCTGAGGTGATTCACTCGATAAAGGCCTACCCTACCGTCGAGGATGTCCCGGATGAAGTGGACATGGCGGTAATAGTGGTTCCCAAGAGAGCTGCCCTTGATGTAGTCAAGCAGTGTGCCCGCAAGGGGGTCAAGGGCCTGGTAATGATAACGGCGGGCTTCAAGGAGACGGGCGGTGCAGGTGCGGAAGTTGAGCGCGAGATTACGCGGATAGTGCGCTCATCCGGCATGCGAATGGTGGGGCCCAACTGCATGGGTGTGATAAACACCGAGCCGGACGTGAGGATGAATGCGACCTTTTCCAGCACATACCCCTGCCACGGCAAGACCGCGTTTGTCTCCCAGTCGGGCGGGCTGGGCGAGGCTATCCTGGAATATTCGGTTGAGACCGGGCTGGGCATCTCGAAGTTTGTCAGCCTCGGCAACCGTGCCGATGTCACTTCCAACGACACGCTGGAATTTTTCAAGGACGACCCCGATGTGGAACTCGTGCTTTTATACCTTGAGAGCTTCGGCAACCCGCGCAATTTCTCGAGGATTGCGCGCGAACTCAGCAGGGTAAAGCCGGTAGTTGCCGTAAAGGGCGGCAGGACAGCAGCCGGCGCGCGTGCGGCAAGCAGCCACACGGGGTCTCTTGCAGGGAGCGACATCGCGGTGGACGCGCTTTTTGAGCAGTGCGGGGTGCTGCGGGTGCGCACGATGCAGGAAGTGTTCGACGTGGCGCAGGTTTTTGTGGGGCAGCCGCGGCCTGCGGGGCCGAGGGTGGCGATTCTTACCAACGGCGGCGGGCCGGGCATACTCGCGACCGACGCGCTTGCCGGAAGCGGGCTGCAGATGGCCGAGCTGTCGGAGCAGACCCGCAGCAAGCTCCAAGTTTTCCTTTCGGAAGACGCTGCGGTAGGCAACCCGGTTGACATGACCGGCTCCAGCACGCCCGGGGACTTCGGCAAAGCGCTGGACGTTCTGCTGTCCGACCCGGGAGTGGACACGGGGCTTGT
The DNA here is from genome assembly GCA_964455955.1 of uncultured Planctomycetota bacterium. Lineage (GTDB taxonomy): Bacteria > Planctomycetota > SKW154 > SKW154 > DAOVDS01 > CAYWBA01. The sequence continues at coordinate 4,045 of CAYWBA010000121.1, forward strand.
GATTATTGTCATGCCTTCGTTTCTCGATGCGAAGAAGGTCGCGAGCTCGGTTATTGAGACGAGGAGAAAGCACCCGGAGAAGCTGGTGCTGAGCTGCTTCATGACGGGCGCCGAGGACGAATCCGGGGTGCTGAAAGTTCTGAGGGAAGCGAGCATTCCCGTGTATACCTACCCGGAGAGTGCGGCAATTGCACTGGCGGGGCTTGAGCGCTATCGCAGGTGGCTGGCGCGCCCGGAGGGCGGGACAGGGCAGTTTGAGGTGGACAGAGCCGTTGTGATTGGGGTATTGGAGAGCGCGCGACAAGAGGGCAGGAAACTCCTCACCGTGGCCGAGTCGCAGAGGATACTGAGGGCATACGGAATCGAGGTTGCATCATCGGCCGCGGTTGAGAATGAGGATGAGGCTGTAGCTTTCGCGAAGGAACACGGGTATCCGGTTGTTCTGAAAATTGTATCCAGCAAGGTATCGCACAAGACTGACCGGGGCGGGGTGGCGCTGGATATCAGGGGGGAAGAGAATCTGCGCGGGGAGTTCCGCAGGATTCGGGAGAGTTTCAGCCAGGATGAGGTTGAAGCGATTCTTGTGCAGGAGATGATAATTGGCGAGACAGAGACTGTGATAGGGATGAATTACGACCCTACTTTCGGGCCGCTGATTATGTTCGGTCTCGGCGGCATATATGTCGAGGTTCTAAGGGATGTGGCTTTCAAGATGTATCCGCTGACGGACACAGACGCGCACGACATGATAAAGTCAATAAAGGGCTACAGACTCCTTGCCGGATACAGGGGCAAACAGCCGGTTGACATAAGCAAGCTGAAGGATACGCTTCTTCGCGTGTCGCAGCTTGCGGGCGATTTTCCCCAGATAGTTTCTGTCGAGATGAACCCGTTCATGGCGGCGCCTGCAGGTGAATGCTCGTGCGCCGTGGACGCAAGGATTGTGCTCGCCCCCGCGGGTCAATCACACGGGTAGACAGTGATACCCATTTCCATAAGAGCCGCGGTAGTTACGCCGGACCCCGATGCCTTAGCCCCGTTGACTGTAACTCTTTCCACCCCGCAGGAAGGCGAGCCTTCCTTGAAGTATGCTTCTTTCGCTCCTGCAAGCTCGGCTATTCTGCAAACTATTTTGGCGGCTCGAAGGAAGCTCTCAGTAACATCAATTCCTTCTTCATTCACCACGCGAGCTTTCCCTTCAAGGGCTTCGCGGCCAGAGCCGCCGCGGAACTCCTGCCGGGGACGCGGTGTGGGCAGTCCGCCAAGCTGCTCAGGGCAGACCGGTATGAGGATTCTGCTCTTTATTTCTTCGGGCAGGGCTTCAGGGCTCAGCGCTGTTCCGTCGTAGCGGGTGGGAAGGCCCAGCAGACAGGCGCTTACAAGGACAGGCGGTGACAAAAGGTCATGCGACCGGCTCATTTTTAGCAGCCTTAACAGGAAACGGGGCTGTCCGCGGCTCAACCGAAATGGGCAATAGCTTCACTTTCCTCGAAAACGACCGGGAATATCTGTGAGAGGCCCAGGAGGTCGAAGACTTCTTTTACATTGGGAGAAGGCCGCAGGAGGACTATGTTGCCCCCGTTTGAGGTCGCGGTGCCAATGGCGCCGATGAACACGCCTGCGCCCGCGCTGGATATGTAGTCCAGGTCGTCCAGGCGGATGATTATTTTGTAAAGTCTCTCCCGAAACAGGTCCTCTATT
>CAYWBA010000121.1:5755-8846 GCA_964455955.1 uncultured Planctomycetota bacterium
GGCATCAAGGAATCCGGAGGCGTTAATCAACATAATACCACTATCGAGCTGCTTCTTCCTGATGGTCAGTCCGGACATCCTGTTCTCTCCTAAGCCTTGTTGTCTTCTGCCGTTTTCTGTTGTACCTGCCTGCTTCTCTGTGGGTCAATGGAAATATACTTGACCATAGTCAGCATGTTTTCCAACCCTGAGCGAAAAACAAACTTCACTTCATCCATTACGCGGCGCATAAGAAACAGCCCCAGACCGTACCGCTTGCCCAGCTTCACATACTCGCTGATGTCAGGGCTCTTGACCGCGGTCGGGTCGAACTCCTTGCCACTGTCTATCAGGACAAGAGTGATTTTCTCATTATCGGCGACGAACTCAATCTGGACCGTCCTTGTGCCTGTTTTTAAGTCTTCATAGGCATGCCTGATTACGTTTGTAACAGCCTCGTCCACAGCAAGTACTATCTTGCCATGCTCGTGTTCGGGCAGCCCTGTTTTCTTCAGGTTTGCCAGGATAAATTCCCTGACGTTCGCAAGGTTGGAAGTCTCGTTTGAAACCACCAGCTGGTCTCTAAGGATGCTTGCCATGTGTGCGTTCCCCAGTGGTAGTGCCCCTTTCCCTCTCTGACTGTACCTCGCTGTCTGGTAATGCAGACGCAACCTCCACCCTGTTCTTGCCTTTGTCCTTGGCCTCGTAGAGCGCCTGGTCTGCTTTTCTTACCAGCATGTGCGCATCAAGCGCATCGTCCGGGTAAGTCGAGACTCCTATGCTTACAGTTATGCTTAACTCACCATGCTCCTCGGTCTCGATCTTATTATTTTCAATTGCGCGGCGCAGTCTCTCCGCGGCATGAACTGCGTTAGCCTTTGAAGTTTCGGGCAATACGACGCAGAACTCCTCACCGCCGTATCGAGAGACAATGTCGGCTGCACGAACCCTGTTGCGGACAATCTGGGCCGTCGCCTTGAGCACCACGTCCCCAGCCTGGTGTCCGCAGGTGTCGTTCACCTTCTTGAAGTCGTCAAGGTCAAACATGATAAGCGACACGTTCGGTATCTCGACCTCGGAGTCCTCGCCTGTCCTGCGGTAGCGCCGCGACCGCTCCATCTCCTGTGCAAGGTATACATCAAAGTGCCCCCTGCTGTAGACCTGCGTCATCTCATCAAAAATTGAACGGTGATAGAGCTGCGCATTGTGCAGTGATATCGCCACCATTGAGCCGAGCAGGGCAAGAAACTCCTTGTCCCTGTCTGCAAATTTCAGCCGGTTGAACTTTTTGCCGAGGCAAAGAATTCCCTTGATGTCATTGGGCTCAGTCGCATCTCCTTCCTTGACAAGCGGTACGCAAAGCTCGACCCGGGTTTCCTGCAGCGTTTTGAACTCGTCAAATTTCTCAAGCCTGTCCTTTGCCTCCTCCAGTTCAAACGGCTTGCCCATCTCTATAATCTCGAGGGCGAAGGGCCCGTCCGCCATGAACTCAAAGGACGGCACTTCGATATTCTTCTGGGCCACAGGTACAATTTTCGGTTTGGAATGGTCTTCGCGTCGCATCAGGAACACCTGCTGTACTGCAAACTGGCCCATAACAGTATTTATTGTGAAGCGCTCTATAAGCTCGAGGTCCAAGCTCTTTGCATTTATCTGGCTGACGACCTCTATGATTGTTTCAAAGTCAAGCTTCAGCCTGCGCAGGAGTTTGCTGCCACTGTCACGCTCGGTTTGGAGCATGGCGAGGTAGTCGAGGATGTACCCCTTTTTCTTGGAATCAGCAATACAATCCTCAATTATCGCTCCGGCCTGGTCTCCGTCAAGCGCGTCCGCCACCTGAGCCTCCAAACTGCCCCAGAGCCTGGGTTCGCAAGATGGGGTTTGGTTCTCCCGCTTACTTCTGTCCTCCTGGGCCACATCGGAGGTTTGTCTTGCAGTCTCTTGCGATCAGTCCCCAAACGCTTCAAACGCAACAAATAATACACTCGTGGGTTGGGTTGTCAAGCTCTTTTTAAGACATCGCCCCGGCTCAGGCAATGTAGCGCGGCAGGGCGAGCAAAAAAACGCCGTGACCAAGGAGGCAGGCGTAGCCCCCGGCTGCAAGGTCATCAAGAACAATGCCCCAGCCCCCGGGCAATTTCTCAAGCATGCGTGCAGGAGGAGGTTTGAGCACGTCAAGAACCCGGAACAGGAGAAACGCGCAAAGCGCGGCCGCGACGGGATGTACTGGCACAAGAAACGCGGCTGACAAGAAATATCCGGCAACTTCGTCCGTTACAACATGCGACGGGTCCTTCCTGCCGTATGCAGCCTCGGCGCGGCTGCCGAGCGCGACTGTCACAAGCGAGAACAAGACTGCCACCGCGATGCAAGTTAGGAAACCCGGGTCTACTGTATAGCGCAAGGCAAGGTAGAGCAAGGCCGCTCCTGCGGAGCCCCACGAGCCGGGCGCTACAGGCAAATAGCCGAGCCCGAAAAACGATACTATAATTCTGCCTGCCCGGCCGAGGCTGCGCGATTCCTGATTCGGATCTTTTTTCGCAGATTCGTTCAAGTCTTGCCACTCCCTGTTATGGCTCTTGAGAAAAGTCAACCTGCATTTTTGCCAGATAGGATTCTTACCGCGCTTATAAGGTAGGTTGTCGCGCTTAAGCACGTCCAGACTGTAACGCCGATAACCGCAACCCGGGTGAAATACTGCGCAAAGATGACATCAGACAGGTGCGCAAGATAGAAGATTGTCCACCCGATGAGGCAGTACTGTGAAGTTACCTTGACCTTACCCCATATCTTCGCGGCAAACTGCCTGCCCTGCCCTTCAATATAGCCTCTCAGGCCGCTTACCAAAAATTCGCGCGAGACTATCACTACCACCATCCACGGCTCAAGAAAGGTGAGCGCCCGGGGGAAGTCCAGCAGAAATATGAAGCTGCCTATTGCCAGCACCTTGTCGGCAAACGGGTCTGCTATTCGCCCGAAGGTGGTGACAAGCCCGTACCTGCGCGCTATTATCCCGTCAAGCATGTCTGTAAGGGCGGTCACCACAAACAAGACAAGTGCGATATTCATAAGCAAGACAGGTACAGATTGGACCTGGGCCCTTGCCGCAACC
>CAYWBA010000122.1:0-8798 GCA_964455955.1 uncultured Planctomycetota bacterium
TTACGGTCTCTGACGGCTCAACTACACCCGGTAGAGTTACTTCATCAAGCATTGTGGAAGGAACAACTTCCCACACCTCGACATTTGTCTTCACCTGCTGCGCGCCGACAGACTGGTCTTGTCCGGCACAGCCGAGAAAGAACACAAGAGATAGAATCAGCGTTATCCGACCAAGAGATGGGGAAATATAGTTGCTATTTCTCTGTTTCACTTTTCTCTCCCTCCTGAGTTGATTGCTGCTCCGCTGGCAGGTCGCCTGCCTCTCTTCCGACCGCGAATTCAAGCGCTGCCAGTGCCTGCAGATACTCGTAAACTGCCTGCACATACCCACTCTTTGCTGTGGCAAGCGAGATTTCTGTATCGAGCAGGTCTGTAGCGGCAACCAGTTGATTTTTGTACTTATTGTTAGTAATCCTCAGATTCTCCTGTGCGCTGGCGATTGCTTTATCCGCAATCGAGATTCTCTGTTTAGCTTCCTCTATTGAGGAACAGGCCGATTTTACCTGCAGATGGATGCCTTGTATCAGCTTCTCGCGGCCCGCTTCGGCCTGCTTAATTGCCTTGCGCGCTTCTCGAATTCTTGCGCTGGTTTTGCCACCTGACCAGAGAGGCACTTCCAAAGACAATTCAGCCTGCCAGAATTCCTTGCTTGTCTGCGAGACATCATCCTGGTAGTTGTATGAACCCACCGCATTGAGCCTGGGATACCTTTCCGCCTTCGCCGCTGACAGACCCGCCTTCGCAAGGTCGTGTTGCCTGCTGACCTCCAGCAGTTCAGGCCGGCACTGAAACGCAAGAGCTTTGCAGTCATCTTCGTCGAATTCTTTGAATGCAACTTTCTGCATGTCCTCAACCTGGGTATCGAAACCCAAGTCTATGTTAAGTATCTGGTTCAGCGCCGATTTCGTAAGACGCAGGCCATTCTCCACCTTCAGTTTTTCTTGTTCGATTTCTGCCATCTTGACCTGAATAGTCAAAAGAGCGGTTTTATCAACAAGGCCGTTCTTGAGGAATTCTTCCGTGCTTTTCTCATGCGCCTTAAGTTGCTCGATGGACTTTAGTATCACTTCGTGTATCTTGTTAAGTTTCAGTAATTGCAAAAACGTGTCCTTGACAGTGTAGACTACTTCTTGCCTTGTCCTGGCGGCTCTTGCCTTCTCGAGTTCCTTGGCAAGCAATGCCTGTCGGTATCCAGCGGCGGAACGGCCGAAATCGTAGATGGGAATTACCGCAGAAACACTGTAGAGTCCGGTATTCTTCGCACCCATGGTCATCTTTTGTCCCGCAAACTCATAGGCGGGAAGACGGTCCTTTCTCTGTTGCTTAGCAATGCCGGAAATTTTGGGCATGAAAGCGCCGCGTGCCTGGTCTATACGGTCAGCCGCAATATCAATATTTCGCCGGGCAATCCTGATGTCTATGTTGTTAGATAGGGCGATTTGCACCGCTCCATCTATAGACAATGGGCCCTCAGGAACAGCTTTTCGAGTCACCTCTTTGGCCCGAAGAAGTGTCGGAGAGCCATACTCGATGTACACATCGTCGTTTCCGAGAATAGGCCCGCCGACATTCACACAACCTGCCGCCTGGAATAGCACAAGTAACAGAAATGGTAGTCTACGCACCTGATAGTCTCCTTAATCCTCCACAACGCGCTTAGTGACACCATTAAGAAAAATGTCCACACAAACATTCATGTGATTCTCAAGAGAAGTATCGTGGTCACCAAACAACCACTCGGCGATTGACTGGCCGATGACCCCCTTGAAGGCTGCCGCCATGAGTTTTGGCGGCAATCCGCGAAACACCTTCTTTTTCACCCCCTCGGCAAATATCTTTTCAATAATCACGCCTTGCTGCTCATGGAGATCTCTTACCACTTGAATGGGTGAGGTTCCTGGCGCGAACCGTGTCATGTCGGTCTCGTGAACTAGTATTCTCGTGAATTGCTCATTCTCTTCCAGAAGAGTGCGAAATACCTGCATGAAAGCGTTGACCTTTTCGATAGCACCCTTTCGTTCCTTGAGGATAGCTGTCAGCCTTTTCGTCATTTCTTTCATCTTGTCGACCACAATAGAGATGAAGAGATCCTCCTTACTGGAGAAATACTGGTACAATGCACCTACCGAATATTCCGCCGCTTCTGCTATTTCAGCCATTGTCGCGGACTGGAAGCCCTTGTCAGCAAAACACCTTTCCGCTGCGCGCAGAATGTCCTTCTTGTGCATCAGGCGCTCGCGTTCCTTACGTGAGAGTTTCGCCATTTCAATCCCCTTGCAGCGAACCAAAAACCCAAATGAGCAAGCATTCGAAACTCGAACAACCTGTCATTATGCAGAACCCGAATTCACCGTCAACATCTTTTTCCAGGAATTCTTGGTCAGAAGTTAGGGACTTGACACCGTGTGTCTTCACGAGAACTCCTTTATCATTTACCAGCTTTCCCATACATTCACCGCCTGTGCCAGCCAGTCAAGGAGCTCGGCAGGGTGAAAAGCATCTGCGAGAGCCGCTTGGGAACTTGTCCGCGTTTCTGACTGTTGAAGAGGCCGAACCTGCCAACATGGAAAGGTTGTTTAACGAAGAAGGCAATAGCCGGAATCCGGCTCCGACTCTTGGCTCTTGGCCAGTTCGAATTTTGAATTATTAATAAGTAGCGTAGCTGATAGGGCTGATTTTTTCAATGCTATAGCTTGCAGAGACACCGGGGCGCTGATAATATAATTATCTGCGCCTTGCCCGATAAGTTCAAACGATGTACAGTGTCGGGAACAGGAGCTGCGGTAAGTTAGCTAAATGAAGAAGCCAATAGGCAATAGGCATCAGGCAATAGCCGGAATCCGGCTCCGACTCTTGGCTCTTGGCTATTGGAAAAGAAGGAAAGAGGAGCAATGAATTCTATTTTTCGCTTGGCGATAGTTGTTGTTCTGATTTTACTCGGCTTTCTGGGTTGGAGAATCTATGAGGAGGTTTCGGTATCCAGGAAAGGTTTCGACCGGGGCCGTCGAGGTGCCACCGTAGCCGTAGAAGTCGTTCCAGTCAAGACGGGCACTATACGGGATGTCGGGTCTTTCACAGGCTCACTGTTACCCAAGTCCCAGTTTGTTGTTGCGCCGAAGATTGCCGGACGGCTGGAGAAACTGCTGGTTGATATCGGAGACCACGTCAAGCGCGGCCAGTTGATAGCGGTGCTTGATGACGAAGAGTACAAACAGCAGGTTGAGCAGACTCAAGCCGGGCTTCTGGCGTCGAAAGCGTATCTTGCAAAGGCGAAGCAAAGTCTGCTTATCGCCCAGAGAGACCTTGCCACGGAGCGCAAGAGAGCGCAGGCCGCTCTGGAGGCCGCTAAAGCCCGCCACAAGGATGCCCAGTCCAAAAGCGAGCGCCAAAAGCAACTCCTGGAAAAGAAACTGGTAAGCCAGGAGGAGTACGAGACAGCCCAGACGGCAGCTGTGCAAGCCTTCGCCGCCTTGGAAGCAACAAGAATGCAGGTTGAAGAACTGGACACAAAGGAGAAGGCACTGGAACTGAAACGCCAGGACGTGGCTCTGGCGGAGGCGGACATCACACAGAAGGAATCGGCTCTGAAGGCGGCGCAGGTTCGCCTGTCCTACGCACAAATCCACGCATCATGGCAGGATGGGAGCGAGCAGAGGGTGGTCGGCGAGCGGTTTGTGCACGAAGGCGCTCTGCTCTCCCCCAATGCGCCGATAGTGTCCATACTCGATATACATCCCTTGACAGCACTGATATACGTTATCGAGCGCGATTACCAGAAGGTACGTTTGGGACAGGGGGCGGTTGTGACAACGGATGCACGGCCAGGAAAACCGTTCAGCGGTACTATAGTCCGCATGGCGCCGCTGTTGAAGGAGACTTCCCGCCAGGCGAGAGTCGAGATAGAGGTGCCGAATCCGCAGGAACTTCTCAAGCCGGGCATGTTTGTCCGCGTTCAGATACAATACGCTGAGCGCAAGGATGTTACTACTGTCCCACTCACATCCCTGGCGAGACGCAACGGCCAGCAGGGCGTCTTCCTGGTGGACCCCGAGAAGAAGACGGCGCGTTTTGTGCCTGTGGAGCTTGGCATTACCGACATCAACTCCGCCGAAGTTGTCAGCCCGCCCCTGACAGGGTTAGTGGTGACTCTGGGACACCACCTCCTTGAAGATGGCTCTGCCGTTATCCTGCCAGACACGGGGTCCGAGGACTCGTCCCCGCGGAGGGACAAAGCGAGGCCGACGAGCAGTGAAGGGGCGCGACCGGGAGGAAAGGAATGAAGGTATCAGCGTTCTCAGTCCGCCGGCCCGTTTTCGTTGTGATGATAGTGCTGATAGTGATTATCCTTGGGAGCATCTCGCTGAGCCGGCTTCCCCTTGACCTGATGCCGGACATTGCCTACCCGGTAATCAGCATATCCACGAACTACGAGGGCGCCGGGCCACAGGAGATAGAGGAACTGATAACCCGGCCCATCGAAGAGGCGATGAGCGCCGTTCCCGGCGTCGAGGAGGTGTACTCAGTCTCGACCGAAGGCCGAAGCAGTGTCCGCGTGATGTTCACCTGGGGCACCGACCTGGAAGCGGCGGCAAACGACGTCCGGGACAGGCTCGACCGTGTAATCCCGCGTCTGCCCGACGATGCGGACCGCCCGCGCCTCCGAAAGTTCGACCCAAGCGCCTTCCCTATCCTCATCCTCGGTGCGGCCAGCAAGCTGGACCCGATAGAGATGCGCAAGATTATTGACAACCAGGTCAAGTACCGCATTGAGCGGGTGCCGGGCGTCGCCGCTCTCGATATATGGGGTGGTCTGGAGCGAGAGGTCCAGGTCAACCTTCACATGGACAAGGTCAAGGCGCTCGGCCTGCCGCTCGACCAGATTATCAGCCGCATCAGGGCTGAGAACGTCAACGTTCCCGCCGGGGTAATCGAGCGGGGAAACCTCGATGTGACGATTCGGACTCCCGGCGAGTATGCAAACATCGAGCAGGTGCGAAGCACCGTTGTCGCTGTCCGCGAAGGCGTGCCAGTCCGGCTCGGCGACCTCGCTGATGTCGAGGATTCGTGGAGCAGGGTCACACGTATCGTGCGCGTCAACGGCCAGCCTGGAACGCGCCTGTCAGTGAGCAAGCGCTCGGGTATGAATACTGTCGCCGTGGCCCGGGCCGCGCTCGAAGAGATTGAGCACATAAATCGGGACATTCCGCAGATTCACCTGGTGCCGATTATTGACTCTTCGGACTTCATTCAACGCTCCATTTCAAACGTCAGTTCGGCTGCTATCTATGGCGGTATTTTTGCCGTCCTGGTACTGCTGTTCTTTCTGCGCAGTGTCCGAAGCACTCTTGTCATCGCTACCGCCATCCCCATCTCAGTAGTCGCCACATTCGCCCTGATGTACTTCGGCGGGTTCACGCTGAATATCCTGACGCTCGGCGGGCTTGCGCTCGGGATCGGGATGCTGGTGGACAACTCCATTGTCGTCCTCGAGAACATCCACCGGTTGAGGGACTCGGGAGGCGATGCCGAAGAGTCCGCAGTTAGAGGGAGCGAAGAAGTTACCCCCGCCATTATTGCCAGCACTTTAACCACGCTGGCCGTGTTCCTGCCGCTGATCTTTGTCAGGGGAATGGCCGGCGTGTTCTTCACGCAGCTTTCCTACGTCGTCAGCTTTTCGCTCTTCTGCTCGCTGGCGGTCGCCCTGACGCTTGTGCCAATGCTGGCAGCCCGGCTCCTGCGCACGAAGAAACCCGCGCCTTCCAACACAACTCCGTCGGAGCCGGCATTCCGCCGCAGGAGCAGGCTCCTGATGCGAATGGAGGACGGATACAAGAACCTGCTCCATTTCGCCCTGGACCACCGCGCACTGGTCATCGCCGTTGCAGTCGCGCTTCTGGCGGGCAGCCTGGCGCTCATTCCCCTTGTAGGTGTCGAGCTCATGCCGACCTCGGATGAAGGTCAGGTCAGGGTCAGCGGCGAGATGGAAGTCGGCACGCGGCTTGACGTTATCGACCAGAAGTTCAGGACCATCGAAGAAATCGTGAGGAACTCTGTATCTGAAACAAAAAATATGGTCTCAAGCGTCGGCGGGGGCGGCTGGCACTCTGGAGGCGGACACACTGGAAACATCAGGCTCTCGCTCAAGCCTCAGGCCGAGCGGACACGCTCAAGCGAGGAGATTGCCGACGGCCTTCGCCGTAAGCTTGCCCAAATCCCCGGAGTTAAAATCCGCTTGCGCGCCAGCGGCGGGTTCTTCATGCTGCGGAGGATGGCAGGAGGCACGGAGAAGGTCGAGGTTGAGATACGGGGGTACGACCTGAAGACAGCCGACACCCTTGCTGAACGAGTCCGGCAAGTTGTCGAGGAAGTTGACGGAGTCACCGATGCCCTGATAAGTCGCGAATCAGGCAGCCCGGAAGAAGTAATAATCACTGACAGGCAGAAAGCAGCAGACATGAAGGTCTCTGTCTCGCAAATCGCCCAAATGCTCCAGACCGTCCTCTCGGGCACGACCGCCGGTTACTTCCGCGAGGCGGGGGATGAATATAGAATCCTTGTCAAGGTTAAAGATGCTGAAAAGCTGGACCTTCGGGATATCCTGGACCTGACACTTACAAACAGCGACGGCCAGCCTGTGGTTCTGCGCAACGTGGTGCGGGTTGAGCCGCGCACCGGCCCCGTGCGCATCGAACGCAAAGACAGAGAACGGTTGGTCACGGTATCCGCCAATATCAGCGGCCGGGATATGGGTTCGGTCCTGGCTGATGTCAGGGAACGCCTTCGTTCAGTCGCAGTGCCGAGAGGCTTTAACATAGTCTTTGGCGGAGAATACGAGGAACAGCAGAAGGCATTCGGGGAACTGCTGCTCAGCTTTATTCTGGCCCTTGTCCTGGTCTACATGGTGATGGCATGCCTCTATGAGTCGCTGCGCGACCCGTTCGTGGTGATGTTCTCCGTGCCCCTGGCAGTTATTGGCGTAATCCTCATGCTCTTCCTAACCGGCACCACGTTTAACATCCAGTCTTTCATAGGCTGCATTATGCTCGGCGGGATTGTAGTCAACAACGCAATCCTGCTTGTGGACCACACCAACCTGCTTCGCCGCCGCGACGGCATGCCAATGCGCGAGGCTATCGAGGAAGCGGGCCGGCGCCGGCTCAGGCCAATCCTGATGACTGCACTGACAACCATCATGGCCCTTTTCCCGCTGGCACTTGGGTTTGGAGAAGGGGGCGAGGCCCAGGCCCCGATGGCCAGAGCTGTAATCGGCGGACTTCTGAGCTCAACACTCATCACTCTGGTGTTCGTCCCCACCGTTTATTCGCTTTTCGAGCGTCGGCTTAAGAAAAAAGACAGATAGGAGAGCTGCGTTCCATCAACTGTAGCCCGGTTTCCCTCTCATTCCGCGACAACAAGCCCCGCAACACCTAAAATAAAGAACGCCCCGCAGGGAGGCGTCCGGATGCTCCGTAGAGCTTCACCTTCGTAGCCATTGCCATTGATGATAATTTCCATCTCTTTGCATCCGCCCTCGAATGTGACAGGCTCAATAAGACCGTTCCCTATTTGTCGCCGGTGCTTCCGCTGTTTGGCTGGGATGCTTCCTGCTACGGCGCACCTGCGCGTCAATCAAACAGCAATTTCTCCCCGGGTGTGAAACCCGGGGCTTGTTATGACTGGTCCGGGTCTATTCTCTCAACAAGACTGGCGCGGGCCTTGTGGCGTGAAACGTAACGCCAGACAACTCTTGCCTCGCTGTCAGATTCGATAAACCTTGTGTGATAACCCCGGGCCCATTTCATTCCAGTAAACCCGGACCTCCGGAGCGCCATGCTACTTCTTCCTTTTGCCAGCTTGCATAACCATGAGATGTCAATACTGTCAGCCTCTAAAAGAATGTGAACATGGTGCCGCCCAACAGAGATAATCGCCGGTCTCTTAATAACCGGCTTGATTGTTCTTTTCAAAACATCCGAAACTCTGCCCGCATCCCCCGGCGAAAGTTCAACCGCATCCAGCACGCGTCTCTTTATTGACTCGAACATGGTCTTATAGTCATGCGGATTGTAACTGTCTTCGCCCGATGCGTATCGTCTTGGCGGCGGTACGTGTTCTTTATGTTTGCGTGTCCTGAAACCGCGGGGGTCGCCCGGCAGCCAGTACCCGTATGTTGTCCACGTAATCAGACACCACATAATTCAAGCCCCGGGTTTCACACCCGGGGAGATTCTCCTCCGTATTTCTTTGTCTCTACAACTATCCATGATTTACCGTGACCTATTATTTTCCCTTCTTGAAGGACCTGTTTTTCATTTCGCCCCCCTCCAGAAACTGTTATTTCCGTCATTGCGACAGGACATCAAAGAATAACCCAGGATTTGCTATCCGGCCACCGGAAAGTGCAATTTATGTTTGCTGAACATGCTGAACTGGTGCCCTGTCTTTCTTAGCTGCTTGCCTGTTAACAACTTGCAGCGGTGTTTTGGCGAATTTTTCTCAGAATTTCTGCTAACATTTCGGGGTTTCATACGTATAATAATGTAATTACAGGCAATGGCGGCGAAGCCGCATGTTTAGCGGCGCTGCTTGCAGCGCGCTTAATTAAGGAACCACAGGTGAACACAGGTGGCGCAGTCACTTCTGTCAAAAGTGCTTGCAGCACCAGATTGAGGTTTACGAACTGTATTTTGAAGAACATCTGTGTTAATCCACGCGTATCTGCGGTTAAAAACAACGCAACTCCCAGTGTGACAAGATGTTATGTGAAAAGACCCCCTCTGATGCCCTGCGGTCGCTAT
>CAYWBA010000123.1:0-8779 GCA_964455955.1 uncultured Planctomycetota bacterium
CGTTTTTGGACATCGCGTCGCCGTAACACTCTTTACTAACAACGAGTTACAAATTCCCTATACCACTCGCCTGGAAGTAAAATTTGTAAATTTTGCCCATTTGTTTCCAGCAAGCCGGAGGCTTTTCTGCTTGAAGTTTTTCCCGACCGGCTTAATATCTCGATATGCAGGGGGGAGTGCAGATTGAGAAATCAACGAACAATTAGATTAATCAACTTCGTGCTGATAGTCCTGCTTGCAGTTGGCGGGGTTGCGCTCGCCGTGCAGTCGGTTTATAAAGCGGGTGTTTTCAACAGCGACGTTGACGACCCGCAGGCGAAGTGGAACGACCTCCGGGCTTACTATGGCGCGGCACAGTGGGTAACTACAGAGACCGACATCTACGCCAACCCCACCTCCCCCGAGGGCCGCTACTATGTCTATCCGCCGTTTTTCGCTATCTTGTGCGCGCCGGTCGCAGTGGTCGGCTGGAAGGTCTTTGCCCTTTTCTGGTGTGTTGCCTCCCTTGTTAGCCTAATCGCCGCCTCAGTGCTTTGTGCGCGCATTGTGCGGCCGGGTGCAAAAGGAAGCCTGCTTGTGCTCTTCGCCGCCGCGGCGCTTATCCTCACTGCGAGGCCCATAATCTCAGACTTCCAGAACGGCCAGATAAACACATTTGTCTTTTTTCTTGTTGCAGCTTCCCTGTTTCTGTTCCTGCGAAGATTCGACGCTGCGAGCGGAATCGTTGTGGGTTTCGCCGCCGCCATAAAGCCGACATTTGTGATTTTCCTGCCGTACTTCATCTTCAAGGGCGCCTACAAGACGGCGGGTGGAATGCTTCTGGCCCTTGTCTTTGCGCTTGTGCTGCTCCCACTTGTCACGCTCGGGCCCACGCGGACCTCCGAGCTGTACACAAGCTTCTACTCGCGTATTCTCGGCCCGTTCACCTCTGTCTCCGAGGCGCCGCGGGAGTTTGCAGGTTCGGGCCAGTCGCTGCGCGCGGCAGCTCACAACTTCCTCACAGACACCAACGCCGCCCATCATTCGCGTTTCGCCATCAAGGTCAATTTCGCCAACCTCTCTGCCGGTGCAGTATGGAAAATCGTCCTTGGGGCCTGCGCGGTGCTTGCCGTTCTCACAGCCCTTTGTGCGCGCGCCAACCTGGCCCACAAAGAGAAAAGGGACCTCGCCGCACTTGAGCTCGCTTCCGTGCTCCTGCTGATGCTCCTGGTTTCCCCGCTCTCCCGCAAGGCGCACTTTGTAGCGCTTATGCTGCCCTACGCGGCGGGTGTAAACTATCTTCTGCTCCACCGCGGCAGCATCCCGCTCCGCGGCCGGTTGCAAGTACTGCTCGCGGCAGTTGCAGCAAGCTTTATCCTCATCAACCTCACCTCGCGCAGCTTTGTGGGCAAGTACCTCTCCACGTACTTCCTTGCCTTCTCGGTTTTCTTCTTTGCAGCAATTATGCTCTGGGCGGCGGTCTGCCTTTTGCTTGCCGGGCCGCGGGTCCACACAACCGTGGCAGATTCTGCCGAAGACTGATTGGAGTTTTGCACTTGTACTCGAAGGAGATTGTCGGCGTGAAAGTGGCAGGTTACAGTACGCCCGGGGGGACTCGAACCCACGACCTTCTGCTCCGGAGGCAGACGCTCTATCCAACTGAGCTACGGGCGCACGCGATTTCTGCGTTTGACTGGTAGCCGCCCCCATTCTAACCTCCATACTGCCGCTTGCAAGCATATTTCTGTGAACAAATGCTTTCATCGCGGATAGACTTGTCAAGCTGCCAAAGAAGTTGACTTGCAGGGGGCCGTGCTTGAAAGGATGAATGATGATGTTGACAGGGCGGGGGAGGGGTGATAGGCTATGGTTTCTCACGTGAGGAATCGAAAATCCTGACACTGATGGAGGGGAACCATGGGCATATCGGACAAGATTGCTGAGTTTATGGAGGCCGGCTCGTGGATTCGGCAGATGTTTGAGGAAGGCCTGCGTATGAAGCAGGAGCGGGGCGAGGAGAACGTGCAGGACCTCACTCTGGGGAACCCGGTAATGGAGCCGCCGGAGGCTTTCGACAAGAAGTTCAGGGAGCTGGCGAACGAGCCTGTGCCGGGCATGCACAGGTACATGCCGAATGCGGGCTACCCCTTTGCGCGGGAGGCGGTTGCGAGGTACTTTCAGAACGAGACAGACCTGCCGGTGGAAGCGGAGCACGTGATAATGACGGTCGGTGCGGCCGGCGCGCTGAACGTGCTCTTGAAGGCGATACTGAACCCGGGCGAGGAGGTGATGATATTTTCGCCCTACTTCGTGGAGTACAGGTTCTACGTGGACAATCACGGCGGGGAGCTGGTGATAGTCCCGACGAATGATGACTTCACGATAAATGTCAGCCGAGTTGAGAGTGCGATTACGAAGAAGACCAAGGCGGTGCTTATAAACTCGCCGAACAACCCGACGGGGGTGATGTACGGGAAGTACACGCTCAAGTCGCTTTGCGAGCTGCTTGCGCGCAAGCAGGAGGAGTTCGGGACAAGCATATACCTGATAAACGATGAGCCGTACCGCAAGATAGCCTATGATGGTAAGAAGGCGCCGTCTATTTTGCCCTTGTACGAGAACGCGATAACGATAACTTCGCATTCGAAGGACCTGGCGGTACCGGGCGAGCGGATAGGGTACATTGTTGCGAGCCCGAACTGTCCCGAGGTTGATAATTTGATGAAGGCGGCGACGTTCTGCAACCGGACGCTGGGGTTTGTAAACGCGCCGGCGCTTATGCAGAGGATAGTGGCTGATTTGCAGAGTGTGAGTGTTGATATGGCGGAATACCAGGGGAAGCGCGACTATCTTTATGAGAATCTCTCGGAGCTTGGCTACTCGCTGGTGAAGCCCGAGGGCGCGTTCTACCTGTTCCCGAAGTCGCCTTCTGAAGATGAGATGGAGTTTATCAACTGGCTGAAGGAGAGGGGGACGCTTGTGGTGCCGGGGAGGGGTTTCGGCGCGCCGGGCCATTTCCGGATATCTTACTGCGTGCCCATGGAGGTTATCGAGCGTTCGATGCCGACGTTCGGCGATGCGGCGCGCGAGTTCGGGCTATAAAAATTCCAGTGTTTTGAGGAATTATTCCGGTTAGATGCCTTCTGCGGGGTGTTAAAGGAAGTAGCGTGGCCGGAACATGACTCGGTTATGCTTTTTGGAGGTAGCTGCTGTGGGCTGGCGAATCTTTTATGTATCCCTAACTGTAGTGCTGGTGCTGCTGCTGTGGGCCGGTGTCCTGGCCCAGGAGGGGGATTCATTTGAGCCCGGGAAGGGGCATAACCTTCCCTGGGTCAAGTACGACGAGGCTGTGAGCCAGGCGAAGACTGACAGCAAGGCGATTATGCTGTATTTTTACAGCGCCAGGCGCTCTGAAATCTGCAAGCAGGCCGAGACAGTTTCGTTTACGCACTCGCTGGTGAAGTCTCTTGCCAAGAAGCTGCCAGTCGTAAAGATTTCTTCAGAGGATGACAAGGAGCTGGCGAAAAAGTACAAGGTTTCTGCCGGCTCGTTTGCGATAGTTTTCGTCAACTTCCAGTTGAGGGAGATTGCACGCGTTACTACCATGGAAAAGCTCAAGAAGCTTCACTCTGTCATGAAGGATGCGCGAAAGACAAACGACAAGCTGGTCAAGAAGCACAAGGAGCTGGCCAAGGCTTTCAAGAAGGCGATGAAGTACAAGAGGTCGAGGAAGACGCGCAAGTGCATACTGCTGCTTCAGGGAATAGTAGCTTTAGAAGGTAAGATTGATAGCGCATACATCCAGCAGGCCGAGGAGGAGCTGAAGGCGTTTAAGAGTGAGGTGGAAGAACTGCTGAGAAGGGCGGAGGCGGATATTGACAAGGCGCGCGGCAGCCTCAACGAGGCCAGGCAAAAAGGCTCAAGCGCGTTCCACTATGATTATGTGGCAAGCGCCCAGAAGATACTCAGGGCCGTGGAGGAGAAGTATCCACTTTCGTCTGTGGCTGACAGGATTAAGGACGACAAGGGTGCGATAGATGATATTCTTGCCGAGTACCAGAAGATACTTGAGCGCGAATCGGAGCGGCAAAAGAAGAAGTGATAGCGGCGAGGGCCGCCCGCAGCGAGGATGCAGGTTATCTTGAGAAAAAATCGCTTATTTTTTCACACGTGTCGGGCACATGGCCGTTTAATGATTAACAGCATGGGTGCTACCGTACGATAGCGGCATTTGAAAGGGGCAAACATGGATGGCAGGCACAGGTTGCGGTCGTTGCTTGTGGTTTTGTGCATGGCGGGGCTTGTTTTGAGCTTGTGCGAGGTCGCGACCTTTGCGCAGGACGAGAAGAAGAGGTTTGAAGACATTAAAGCCAAATGCGAGCAGTTGCTCAAGAACAGGGGCGTTTCGGGGCAGAACAGCAGTGACCTCACCGGGCTGATACGAGAACTCGGCAAGATAAAGATTGACTCCTGCGTGGACTACCTCAGCGGGTTGTTCGGGAGGGTGGGAGAAAAGAGTTATAATGTCAAGATTGATATTGTAAGAGCGCTTGCCGGGACAGGCACGGGCAGGGCGGTCAAGAAGCTTGCGAAAATCGCGGTTGCCAGCCAGGATATTATCAAGCCTCCCGACGATAAGCGCCGCACTCCCGGTCCTTTCGGCGGGCCAATGGGCCCTCTTGGTGCTGCGAGGAGCAAGGCTAAT
This sequence comes from uncultured Planctomycetota bacterium, assembly GCA_964455955.1. GTDB lineage: Bacteria > Planctomycetota > SKW154 > SKW154 > DAOVDS01 > CAYWBA01. The sequence goes on from CAYWBA010000123.1 coordinate 4,685, forward strand.
CTGGCGAAAGCCATAATCAAAGCTCTTATGGATGTGGTCAGCGAGGACACCCTGCATGCTGTCTGTGCAGAGATCAAGAAATCGAACCTTGGGAGCGTGCGCAAGTACTTTGTAATTGCAATCGGCGAAAAAAAGCTGGAGGGAGCTTTCGATACTCTCAAGGACCTTCTTAAGGATAGCAGCTCGGGGTTTATGGCAGAGGTGATGATTGCCATAGCCAAGATTGCAAGCTATCCTGAAAAGGCTGCGGATATACTTGCTCCTAAGGCCCAGTCCGGTAAGTGGGAGGTGCGGGCGGTCGCTATGGATGCCCTTGCCCTGCTTCCATGCAATCAGTCTGTCAAGGCATGTATTGCGTGTCTTGGCGACAAGGTATGGCAGGTTCGCGCCGCGGCTGTCCAGGCGCTTGCGCGCCTGTACAATAGAGAGTCAATAGAGCCGCTTATAGACGCTCTTGAGAAAGAAAGCAACGAGCGCCTCATCGGCGATATTGTTGACGCGCTGAGGTACCTCTCCGGCGTAAACTATGAATGTGACGCCAAGCTGTGGCGCAAGTGGTGGGAGGCTGTAAAAGAGGATTTCCGCACACCCGATGAGGAGAAGAAGGACGATGGCGAAATAGGAAAAGATGGCCCTGCAACCGGGCTGCCGGAGCCCCCGCCCCCCCCCCCCCGCCCGAGGTACAACGGCATGGAGCTCAAGAGTTTCCGCGTGATATTCATAATTGACCGCTCCGGCTCCATGACGGGCCAGATGACTACGACGATTGGCGGCAAGCAGGTGAGCGGAACCAAGCATGAAATCGCAATCAAGGAACTGACAAAAGTTATCAACCAGATGGACAAGAGGTACTGGTTCAACGTGATTTTCTACAACCAGGCCTTTGAGGTGTGGCAGAAGAAGCTGACCAGGGCGACTGATAAAGCCAGAAAGGCGGCCATTAAGTGGATCAATTCGGTCAAGCCCGAAGGTTCGACCAACATAGGCGACGCGCTTGAAGAAGCGTTTAAGGACAAGAAGGCTGACACAATATACCTCCTCTCCGACGGCCGGGCGAATACCGGCAAGTACCCGGACCCCGGTTCAATTATCAGTGCGGTGAAGGGTTGGTTCCGCAAGAGGCGCATAAAAATCAACACCATATCGTTCGGCAGCGATGCAGACCCCCAGTTTATGGAAGAGCTTGCGCGAATGACCGGTGGCAAACACGTGAAAAAGTAGCTAGCCCGGATTTCTTACAAGGGTTTGTCGAATAAAGCCGCATGTTGCGTGGAGGCAATATATTGCGAGAGGGATTCCACCTGTCGCGCCATAGACGGCCTGTTTCGTGCGGCGGGATTATTCTTGCACTCAGGCAAGGACGCACAAGCGAGATTCCGGAATCGTATCAGTAGATACGCGCAGGACAGCGAGCGCGGAGGACGCCGCATGCGGGCAAGAAGGGCCCGCCGGCGGCAAAATCTTGTGAGAAATGCGGGCTAAACTTCAAAGGTTCCTCAGTTCTGCTCACTCCATGAAAGCGGGGTTCGAGCCACCAGGGCGAAACATGGCTTGGAGCTATGCTTCTGCCAACCGTCCGGTGTTATTTGTAAACTCCTCCGCGGGACAGAAAAAATCCCTGAATTTCCCACACATCGTGCGAACATGACCGTTTAATGGTTGAAAGCATGGTTGTTGCTGCTTGAGGTTGTGGCGGAAACGAGAGATATTTCGCACAGATTCGGCAGCTTCAGTTCCTGAAAAATCAGTGCTGCTTGCAAGAAATCTGAAAAAATGCGTGACAAAAATGCTACACGGGCGACTGTCGTGTATGGAAATGTCCAGCCGGGGTGCTGGTGAAAAAATAGTTGATTAGCGCCAGAAAGAATCCATCATCTGGCAAGTTAGACCGTATAAAAAATTACGGGGGATAGTATCTCTTTATACGCTTTTTACCGAAAGGGGTAGTTATGGGCGTGGTACCCAAAGTGTCTAAATTGCTGCTGGTGGCCTGCGCAGTCGGGTTGGTGCTGACGTTTTGCATAGTTCCATCCTCTGCACAGAACGGCAGCGGCGACAAGAAGAGATTTGCGGAGCTCAAGGCCCAGTGCGAGAAGCTGCTGGCCGATATGCAACTGCAAAAAAACAAAAGGGACTTGCAGAAACAACTGGCTGATACAATCAGGCAGCTTGGCCAGATAAAGGGCGATTACTGCGTGAAGTACCTCTCTGGCGTGTTCTCCATGGAGACGGACGAAAGGAATTTCGTAATCAGGTGCGCGGTCGTAGAAGCCCTCGGCGAAATCGGCACCTCCAAGGCGTTCAAGGTGCTTGTAAAGATAGCGGCGAAGCACGAGGGCATTTTGCAGGAACCAGGTACCAAGTCCAAGCAGCCGCACCATATAGGAGGCTTCGGTGGCACGTACAAGCGCGAGGTGGACCTGGGGAAAGCCATAGTCAAGGCTATTATGGACCAGGTCCGCGAGGACAACCTTGATACTGTCTGCGTGTACCTGAGGAGGGCAAGCACTGGAAAGGTGCGCAAGTTCCTTGTAATTGCCATTGGCAAGAAAAAGTTGCAAGGTGCTTTCGAATCTCTTAAAGACCTTCTCAAAGGTAAAGACCCGGACCTTGTAGCAGAGACAATGATAGCCATAGCAAAGATAGCGACCGATCCGGAACTCGGTGCCGAGGTAATTGTCCCGCTGGCAAAGTCCTCGGACTGGACGCTCAGGGCAATAGCAATGGATGCCCTCGCCCTGCTTCCATGCAGCCAGTCTGTTGATGCGTGCATAAAGTGCCTTGGTGACAAGGTGTGGCAGGTCCGTGCCGCAGCTATCCAGGCACTTGCCCGGCTTTGCAGCAGCAAGTCAATAGAGCCCCTCATAGATACACTTGAGAAAGAAAGCAACGAGCGCCTCATTGGCGATATCCTTGATGCGCTCAGATACCTGACTGGCGCAAATTACGAATGCGATGCCAAGCTGTGGCGCAAGTGGTGGGAAGCTGTGAAGGAAGAATTCCGCACGCCCAGGGAAAGGACAGAGACGGAGGATGATGGCGAGATAGGTGATGACGGCCCGGCAACCGGACTGCCCGAGCCCCCGCCCCCGCCCCCGCGCCCGAAGTACTACGGCATGGAGCTCAAGAGCTTCCACGTGATATTCATAATTGACCGCTCCGGCTCCATGACGGGCCGGATGACTACGACGATTGGTGGCAAGCAAGTAAGTGGAACCAAGCATGAAATCGCAATCAAGGAGCTGACAAAAGTTATCAGCATGATGGACAAAAGATACTGGTTCAACGTTATTTTCTACAACCAGCAGTTCGAGGTCTGGCAGAAGAAGCTGACCAAGGCTACGGAAAAAGCCAGGAAGGCGGCCATTAAGTGGATTAACTCGGTCCAGCCCGAGGGTTCGACCAACATAGGCGACTCGCTTGAAGAAGCCTTCAAAGACAAAAAGGTGGACACCATATACCTTCTCTCTGACGGACAGGCCAATACCGGCAAGTACCCGGACGCAGGCTCAATTATCGGCGCCGTGAAGGGCTGGAACCGCAAGAAGCGCATAAAAATCAACACCATCTCATTCGGCCGTGGCGCAGATACCCAGTTCATGGAAGAGCTTGCGCGAATGACCGGCGGCAAACACGTGAAAAAATAGTTGAAGCTTAAAGACTGCTTGTTCTTGAAAGGAGCGGAAAATGGCTGGAAGGTACGGAGTTCGCTGGTTGGTGGTAGTGTTGTGCATAGTCGGGCTTGTGCTGAGCCTGAGCATGTTCACAACTTTTGCGCAGAACGGTAACGGTAAGAGCCAGAAAAAGGAGTTTAATAAGATTGCCGCCAAGTGCGAGCGGTTGTTGAAAGACCTTAAGGTGGGAGGAGGCTCCCGGGCGCCTATGAACCCTAAAGCTCCTAAGACACCTCCTAAGGCCAAGACCAAGAAAGAAATGGAGGATGAGCTCATAGGGTTGATACAGGAACTTAGCGAGATAGACACCAGCTACTGCGTGAAGTACCTTGCCGGGCTGTTCAAGAAAGTGGATGAGAAGAAATATAACATCAAAATCGCGGTTGTACAGGCACTTGGCTATGTTGGCAATACCGCTGCG
>CAYWBA010000124.1:0-2654 GCA_964455955.1 uncultured Planctomycetota bacterium
CCGCGATGTGTACAACGTCATGAAGTCGAGCGATCAGCTCCTGGTGGCTTCCGGTACAGCTACCCTTGAAGCCGCTATCATCGGCACCCCCATGGTGGTGGTTTACAAAGTCAGCCCAGTGACCTGGCTGCTTTTTGTCAGCCTCATGCGAGTGAAGAACTACGCGCTGTGCAATATAGTGGCCGGCTCACGTGTAGTGCCGGAGCAGATACAGTGGCAGGCGCAGCCTCATACTATTGCGAGGCATTCACTCGAGATGTTCGAGGATGGTAATCTCGAACTCACCCGCCGGAAACTCGAGGATGTGAGAAGGAAACTGGGCCCGCCGGGTGCAAGTGACAGAGCGGCCAGCTTCATTGCCCAGTATCTTAGGTAGGAGGTATCAGGTAAAAGGGTAAAATGGAAGAAACGTATGATTTTCTCCATATAGATGCAAGTATCCAAAACGGCAAGCTCACCGCGCGTGCAGGTGGCATGCTCGCCGCTGCTGCACAGCCTTTCCTCGATTACCTCGTGGAAATCCTCAACAGCCTCAAGGTTATCGCAAGGCAGGGCGAGGTAAATATCTACAACCTCTACAACCCGCCACAACCAAGCAAACCGGGAATGCGTGCACTCGCGCGCAAGATGCGAGAGAAAATCTTCGGCACCGTGTTCCCCGCAACTGCAAACCTCGCCGTCACGTCGAAGTGCCAGTGTGATTGCGTACACTGTTCCTATGACCTTTTCAAAAACACTCAAAGGCCGAGCCTTAGCACGGAAGAACTCAAGGCAGTTATAGATGATGCTCTTGAGCTGGGTTCCAACCTTATTATCTTTGTCGGGGGCGAGCCGCTTCTCAACCCTGACATCTGCGAACTTGTCCGCTACGTGGATAAAGACAGAGCGATAGTTTCCCTTTTCACCAATGGGCTGCTCCTGACAGAGGAGAACTGCAAGAAGCTTGTAGCCTCCGGGCTCCACTGCCTCTACGTCTCAATAGACAGCCCGCGGCCTGAGGTTCATAACAAGCTGCGCGCGGTGAAGAACCTCTACGAGACCGCCATGGAAGGGGCGGCGCGGGCCCGGGAGCACGGCCTCTACACCGGACTGTCCACCTATGCGACCAGCGAATCCATTGCCAACGGTGACACCGAAAAGCTCATAAACATAGCCTCCGACGCAGGATTCCATGAGATAACCATATTTGATTGCATTCCAAGCGGCAAGTACCTCAAAAACACCGAGATGATGCTTTCGGGAGAGGAAAAAGAAAAACTTCGCGCACTTGCCAAGAGATACCACGAATCTGACCGCAGCATGGGCGTAATCGCGCAGGCTGTTGTAAACGCCCCCGATGGCGCTGGCTGCTTCGGCGCCTACACTCAGTTCTACATGACCGCGTACGGCGACGTTAACCCGTGTGACTTTAATCCTATATGCTTCGGCAACGTGCGCAAGTTGCCGCTTGCGGCCATTTGGCACAGGATGGTCAATCACCCGGACTTCTGTTACCGCTATGCCTCCTGCAGGATGCAGAACCCGGACTACAGGGCCAAGTACATAGACCCGCTGCCTGATAATGTCAAGCTTCCAGTTCCTATAGACAACTTCGACCGCCAGCCGATTGCGCGCAACGAGTTCAAAAAGGGCGGTGCCGGTGAATTGGCGGGAGGAAGATAAAGCTCTGTCGAAAAAGTTTTTGAAGCACCGCGTTGCAAGACATGGCGAAAGAAGATGGCCGCCCCGCCCTTCCGGAAATGCCGCTTGCCAACCCCAGCCTCTGAAGCCCACCCTAAAATTGAAAGAATATGCTTGACTGAAGCGTTTTCAGTGCTATTATAATTGGTCCTTTACGGGCGTAAGCTCGGGGAAAGAGATGGAAAACACGTTACGGAGGCCAAAGGCTTGACTATTCCTTCAGTCGAAACCCTGCTCGAGTCGGGCGTCCATTTCGGACACCAGACTTCAAGGTGGAACCCGAAGATGAAACCTTATATCTTCGGTCGCAGGAACGTTATCCACATCATAGACCTCCGGGCCACTCTCAGAGGACTCATAAGAGGCATAAACCTTCTCGCAAACCTCGCCGCCCGGGGCGAGCTTATCCTCCTCGTCGGCACAAAGCGGCAGGCCAGGTCCATTATCAACTCGGAAGCACAGCGTTGCAGCATGCCCTACGTCGCCGACCGGTGGCTGGGCGGAACGCTGACAAACTTCGAAACAATCCGCTCAAGGCTCAAAAGACTTGACTACATCGAAGAAATGGAACGCTCAGGCGAAATGGCATATTACACCAAGAAAGAGGTCGCCAGGTTCCGCCGCGAGTTGCAAAAGCTCCAGCGTAACCTCGGCGGTATCCGCGAGATGGTCAAACTCCCCGGCGCACTGGTCGTGGTTGACCCCAGCAAGGAGGAGATTGCGGTAAAAGAGGCAAGGAAGCTCGAAATACCTGTCGTGGCCCTCGTGGACACCGATACCAACCCCGAACTTGTTGACATAGTCATCCCCTGCAACGACGACGCATTCCGCTCGATAAAAGTCCTGCTTACCCGCCTCACAGACGCTGTGATTGAGGGAAGTAAGATATGGGAAGAGAGGCGCGTAGTTGCTCAAAAGGCAAAAAGTGAAGCCAGCCAGCAAGCCAGGGCCCCGGAACGAAAGCGCGCCCGGAA
>CAYWBA010000124.1:2664-3412 GCA_964455955.1 uncultured Planctomycetota bacterium
GAAACCTGAAGAAAAGCCCCGCCGCCGCACATCAGCCTCCAAGACCAATTCTGCACCCAGGTCCAGAACTGCGAGGAAACCTAAGACGGCTGCCAGGCAGGAAAAAAAGCCTGCGCCCAAGAAGCAGGCAGAAACCCCTGCCCGGGAACATCCGGTAGCAGAAAAAACAGAGACGGAAACCAAGAACAAGTAATACCAGCCCCTCAGGAGAAGTACCGGTGGAACTTGATGCAGGAACTGTAAAAAAGCTGCGCGATATGACTAATTGCGGCATTATGGACTGCAAGCGCGCACTTAAGGAAGCGCAAGGCAATATCGAGAAAGCTGTTGAAGTCCTCCGTAAAAAAGGTATCGCAAAGGCGGGAGCAAGGGCGGCACGCAGTACCGGACAGGGCCGTATCGAGACATACGTCCACCTCGGTGCCAGGCTCGGTGTCATGCTCGAACTCAAGTGCGAGACCGACTTCGTGGCCCGCAACAAGGAGTTCGTTACCCTCGCACGCGACCTCTGCATGCACATAGCTGCTATGAAGCCGATTGCCGTTAGAAAAGAAGATGTCCCGCACGACATCCTCGAAGGCGAAAAAAATATATACCGCGAAAGCGACGAGCTCAAAACCAAGCCTGAAAAAATCCGCGAAAAGATAGTTGAAGGCAGGCTCAAGAAGTTCTACACCGATAATGTCCTGCTCGAACAGCCTTTTGTAAAGAGCGAAAAGACAGCCGTGGGCGATTACCTGAAACAGCA
>CAYWBA010000124.1:3422-8766 GCA_964455955.1 uncultured Planctomycetota bacterium
GCCAAGTTCGGCGAAAATATTACTGTCGGCCGTTTCGTCCGCTTCGAGATTGGTGAAGAGCCCGACTCGGCCCCCGCGCCGAAAGCTGAAAACTAACATATCCTCCTCACTTCGACGGAGACCGGCTATGCAGACAGATAGAAAAATTTACACCAGGGTTGTGCTTAAAATTAGCGGCGAAGCGTTCTGCAAGGAAAAAGGCTTCGGCCTTGATATGGACCAGGCCCGCTTCCTCGCCGACCAGATCACCGATTGCATCCGCACAGGAAAGGAAATTGCCGTCGTCATCGGCGGCGGTAACTTCATCCGCGGCGCCATCGCAAGCGAAAAAACCGGCCTCGGACGCGCTACCGCGGACTACATGGGTATGCTCGCCACTATCATTAACGGCATGGCACTCCAGGATATCCTTGAATCACAAGGCTTTGAGACCCGGCTCATGAGCGCCCTCATCGCAAGCGATGTCGCCGAACCCTTTATCAGAAGGCGCTGCACCCGGCACCTCGAAAAGGGCCGCGTCGTCATCCTCGTCGGGGGAACCGGCAACCCCTACTTCACCACCGACACCCAGGCCGCACTGCGCGCATCCGAAATCAGCGCCGATGCCCTCCTCAAGGCAACCAAGGTGGACGGCGTCTATTCCGCCGACCCCATGCTGGACCCATCCGCAAAAAAGTTCGAAACCATCTCCTGCGCGGACTTCCTTCAGCAAAAACTCAAAATAATGGACTCAAGCGCAATAGAGCTCTGCGAGCAGCACAATATCCCTGTTGTCGTCTTTAACATGCGCGAAGAAGGCAATCTCATGCGCGCAGTAAGCGGCGAAAAAATTGGAACTCTGATTACTGCTTAGGAGGGGCACAGGATGCCGCAGGACAAGATTCTCCGGGAACTCAAGGAAAAGATGAGCAAGACGCTGAGCGTCCTGAAGGATGAGTTCCGCGGGATGCGAACCGGGCGCGCAACCCCTGCCCTCGTGGAAAACATCAGGGTCACATACTACGGCAACCCCACCCCCCTCAAGCAAATCGCCAACATCTCGGCGCCGGAGGCGGCCCTGCTCGTCATTCGCCCCTTCGACCCCTCTGTCGCAGGCGAGATACAAAAAGCCATCCAGAAATCCGATATAGGCATAAACCCCTCAAGCGATGGCAAAAACATCCGCCTGAGCATCCCCCCCCTCTCGGAAGAGAGGCGCAAACAGCTCGCCGGCCGCGCCAAAGAGTACTCCGAAAAAGCCCGCATCTCGCTGCGCAACGAGCGCCGCGATGCAATCAAAACTGCCGAAAAACTCAAGAAAGGCGGCTCAATCGGCGAAGACCAGATGTTCTCTCTCAAAGACGCTGTCCAGGAAGCTCTAAAGAAGTTCGAAGACCAGGCCGATACCATGCTTGAAACAAAAACACACGAGCTTCTTAACGATTAGTTGATTTTTGCCGGCAGCTTGTACGCTGTCCTTCGTCTTAATTATATGGAAATCTGACAGCCGGGGGCATAGCTCAGTTGGCAGAGCAACGGCTTTTTAAGCCGTGGGTCGAAGGTTCGAGTCCTTCTGCCCTCACCTGTTGATAATCTGTGGATTTTACCGCGCAGACACGGAGAATACGCAGAGAAAGAAATTATAAGAAAATAAGCAAAAAGTTTTTTCTCTGTGGTTCCTCTGCGCTTCTCTGCGACTCTGCGGTTAAACGGTGACCCCATCGTCTAGGCCGGTCCAGGACACCGGGCTTTCAATCCGGCAACGCGGGTTCGAATCCCGCTGGGGTCACTTTCTATTTCAGCGTGTGGAACGTTATTAATTACCCGTAAGCTTCTTCCGAGCCTTGTCAGCCCATTTCTTGGCTTGCGCGAAGTCGGGGTCAATCGCAAGAGCTTTTTCCCACATCTGCAAAGCCTGCGCATATTTTTTCTCAGCCCAGTAGAGAACGCCGAAGTTGAACAGCAGGTACTGGTTTTTCGGCTCTATTTCAAGCGCGTTCCCGTAGACCTTCTCAGCCGCCTTGTATTTCTTGAGATTTTTTAGTGTGATTGCAATATCTTCCAGTTGAGATGCAGTTGCAGGCTTCATCTTGATAATCTCGCCTACTTCCTCAAGCGCTTTGTCAATTTTGCCCTGTCTGGCATAGAGCTTCGCCATCGTAGCGCGAGTCTCAATATCAATTACCCTCGCCTCCTTCACCATCTCAAGAACCGATATCGCCATCTCTTCTTCACCCAGGGCAACATACAGATCTGCTATGGCGTTTAAGACCCTCATATTTGGCATCAGCCTTCCTGCCCGAATGGTCTCGTGCTTCAATAGCTTAAACGCCTTACCCAGCGCCGCTATTGCTTCGTTTTTGTTCTTGTTCTTAGCGTAGGCCACTGCGAGATGGTAATAGCCGGTGGCAGTCGGGTCTTGCTCAACGTACTCCTTGAGCGTCTCTATAGCCTTGACATACTGGCCGTCCTGGATATACGCAATGGCAAGAACTTCACGGACGTTGCTAACCACAAAATTAAGACCAATATCAGAAAATTTCGTCCATTGAATGGGTTTGAGTTTAGTACATGCCTCAAGATGCTTGATTGCTTTCTTTGTTTTATTCCGGTTCAAGTAGAGCAGAGCCAGCTCGTAGCGCGCTGAGAAGAAATTTGGTTCAATTGCCACCGACTTCTCGTAGTATTTTTCGGCAGCAGTGGAGTCTTTCAATTCTTCGCAGGCGCAAGCGAGAAAGTAAAAAAGCTGCGGGTTGTCAGTTATCTGCTTTGAGACTTTTTCAAGCACCTTGCGTGCCTCGCTCCACTTACTCTCATAATAGAGAGTTACACCTTCGTTGTACTTGATGGTTGATTTAAACTTGCCTTCCTTATCTTTCTCAGCAGCTTTATCGAGTTCCTTTCGCGCTTCGTCAAACTCTCCCTTGAGGCGCAGGATACGGGCAACGCAGATATGAAACTCGGCAGATTCGAAATCCCCTGTGGCTATGTTATAGTAGTCCTTGAACATGGCGTTTATCTTGTCCGCGTAATTGATAAGGCCGGGTATGTAAGCGAGGAATTCTCTTTCCAACCGGTCCTTCTCGAGGCCGAGGTGGGAATAAAGGTCATCAGAACCCTTGCCTTGGATAAAATCTTTTAACTTTTCCTGGTATGCGCCGTTCTTGCCGAACAAGAGGAAATGCACCAGCGCGCCTGACTCGCAATAATTGAGCCGTTCGTGTTTGCCGTGAAATTGCTTGTAGGAATAACTCACTAACTCTGAAACTTTAATGTGTTTCCCTTCACGTGCCCGTTCTTTCAAACCGCCAAAATACATAGGCACAATGCCTTTTACCTTCTCGGCCCTGCCTTCAGCTATTTCCACATAGCTCTCGAAGTACATTGCCAGCCCTTCCACGAGCCACGTGGGGGTTCTGCCGGAAGAACACTCGAACTGGAGCTGATGGGTTGCCTCGTGGAAGAGCGTTCTATAGCCCCGAGAAGAATACAATGTAACAAAAATGGCCGCGGCGGAAGCCGAGTAGTAGGCGCGACGAGGACCAACCGTTTTAAAAATGAAAGCGCACATCCTTTCTTCAGGCCGCTCCTTGGCATCCATGATGTCTTTCATCAGCTTGAAGTACAGGCGGTAGCACTTTTCCAGCTCTTTCCCGCAAGATTTGACTTCCTCTTCCAGACAATCGGTTGCTATGAGCCAGTGCGCCGTTTCGTGTACATAGAGCCTTACGCCGAATTCCCGGTATACGCGCTCCTCGAACCTGTTTTTCTGCATTGCGAGCTTATTGGCAGCGTCTTTGTCTTGGGCAAACGCAGGTAAACACGAGAATAAGATAAGAATTGCAGTAAGAGTGATTACGAGGCGCTTATACATAGTCTAATCTCTCAACCCAATTAGCATACAACACTATACGACCTGTTCGTGTCCAATTCAACCGTAAGCATAGAAAGCTATGCAATCTAATTATCATACAGCGGTACTGGCGGGTTGTTCACAAACAAATCAAGCAGCCTGTCAAGCTCGCGGACTCTCTGCTGGTCCGGGGCAAGCGGGAACGCATTCTCAAGCGCGTTGATTGCATCTTCTATCCTGCCCGAATAAGCTTGTACAAGCGCGAGATTCTTCCAGGCATCAAAGAATCTCGGGTTGAACCTGAGCGCCTCGCGCAGATGCGTCCCGGCAAGCGCGAGGTTCAAACGGGCCGAGGCCCGGTCACCCGACGCGGATAGAAGGTACGCAGCCCCGAGGTTGTTGTGAAGCTGCGCGGAACACGGGAAATATTCGCAAGCCGATTTGAAATTGCCAATTGCAGATTCTGCTTCCTTATCCTCAAGTTGCATTGTCCCGAGCGCGAAATACTCCCGGCCGAAGCCGAGGTCTCCAGGCACGAGGGGATAGATCACTGCGCCAAAAAGCACCGCAACCCCGGCGCCTGCGACTGCTAAACGCCTGAAATCCCTTTGCCGCAGCCAGCCCGCGCCCTGCTCGACCGTTAGTGCCGCAAGGATAGCAAGAAACGGGACAAGCGGGAGGCGGTAACGGCCTGTCACGTAAAAGAGGATGACGGAGGCGCTGTAAGCCAGGACAACCACGACAATCAGCCTCCACTTCCCGCCGCGCGCAATCGCAATCCCCAGCCCCGCGAGCGCGAACGGCGCGAGAAGCCAGAATCCGAGCGGGTTGTAGCCCAGCGGCCGGAATCGCTCCTGCATGAACGCGTAGTTGTAGTTGTCCGGTATCTCGGCGCGATTGGCAAGCAGGGCAGCCTTGAGGCCCAGGAGCCGCAACCAGCGGCCGGGCTGCTCCCCGATGTCGCCGGCCGCTCTCTTGAACCAGTGCGAGGAGACCTCGGAAGGCGAAGGCTCTCTCCCGAGTGCTACGCGTGCCGATGCGACGACATCTCTTTGCTCGTTAGAGGCGGTCTGCCTGACTTCCGCAAGGGCGGGATGATAGCCCGTGGCCTCGGCCGAGTTCCCTTCGTAGAAGTTGTACCCGCCGCTGTACGTCGCCAGAATAAGCTCGCCGGAGGCCGCGTAGTTCGATATTGTAAGCGGGACAATCGCAACAGCCGCTCCGACGGCGAACAGCAGAGGGCGGGAAAACTCCCGGCGGCGCGCATGGCCGACAACCAGAAAAACAAGCACCGCAAGACACACGAGCAGCGCATTTCCGCGCAGGTCTGCAGCAAGCCCAAAAGCAATTCCTGCAAGGAGCAGGCAGCAAAGCAGCAGGCATTTTCGCTTCGGCTCAAGGTAGAGAAACAAAACCCCGGCGAAAGTGAGGAACGTGACTGTCGAGGTCTTGAGCAGCAGGTTGTCGTAGAAGATGAGAGGGCCGAACAGGGCGCAGAAGAGACCTGCTCCC
>CAYWBA010000125.1:0-4604 GCA_964455955.1 uncultured Planctomycetota bacterium
CTGCCACGAGGTGGAGGCGGCAGAGAAGGCACGGCGTGCCTGTGGTGCGCATGAGCTTTGGCCCGGCGCAAGGCCCGCATAGAGCCCTTCATCGAGCGCTTCATTGCCCGTATCAGCCTGGCGGGGTCAGCAGGACGCTTGTTCCTGTCTTTCTCTGTCATCTTCAGCAGGAGTTGCGCAAAAGCGTCTGATAGTCCTGGCCGCTCCTTCCTTGGGTCGGGAAACTCGCTATCAACCACCAAGCTCATTATTTCAGCAGCATTCCTGCCGGGGAACGGCGGCTCTCCCGTCGCAGCATGGTACATGGTGGCGCCGAGTGAATATATATCGGAGCGGATATCTATCTCTTCGCCGCGGGCCTGCTCGGGAGAGATGTAGTAAGGCGTACCTACCGCCTTGCCCGAATGAGTCGTCTTACTCGAACCACCGTCCAGACGTTTTGCAATACCGTAGTCCGTTACCTTTGCCGTATCGTCCAAGGTTACCATAATGTTGCCGGGCTTGATGTCCCTGTGGACAATGCCATGGGCGTGGCCGTGTTCAAGCGCGTGTGCGACCTGGAGGCCTATCTTGAAAACCTCGTCTTCCTCCAGCGGGCCCTGCTTGAGCATTTCGTAGAGTGATTGCCCATCAACATACTCCATTACGAAGTACAGGTACTCCCCGGTTACGCCGGCGTCAATTCCCTGCACAATGTTTGGCTGGTTAAGCCTGCCTATGGCCTGCGCTTCCTGAATAAAACGCTTCTTGTACTCTTCGTTCCGGGCAAGCTCGGGATTCAGCACCTTGACAGCAACAGTCCGGTCCAGACTTATCTGGTGGGCTTTGTACACCTCGCCCATCGAACCGCCGCCAATCTTTTCGATTACCCTGAACCTGTCCAGCTCTATCACTGCCGAACCTCTCTGGCGGCCTCCGGCCGAGAAAGTAGATAGTAGTGAGGGAGCAAGCACCAGTCAAGGAGGCCGCATCTCTACTGCTCTCCTGTTCCACTGCTCAACTCTTCAGGGAACAAGCGGTCAATAATCCGCTCTCGCCACTCACTACTGGTTGCCCTTCTAATTGCTGTTACGAGAATAGCAACAAGGATGTGAGGAATAAAATGGTGGCTGGGATTTCGGGGATTGCCCTGAACATTTTACTGGTTGTGGATAATCCAGTTGCTTAGTTGCTTGACAAAGAGCGGTTTTGTTTGTAAAAGTGGTGCAAAAAGGTTTTCTGAGGAGGTTTGAGGTGGAATTGAGCAACACAGAAGTCATTCCCGGCAAGAAGATAACAAAGTATCTGGGATTGGTGATGGGCAGCACGGTAAGGGCAAAACACATCGGGCGCGATATCGCCGCCGGGTTTAAGAGCATAGTGGGCGGCGAGATAAAGGGCTATACCGAACTATTGCAGGAAGCGCGGGAGCAGGCGATAAACAGGATGACCAAGGAAGCGGAAAATCTCGGCGGAAATGCGATAGTTAATGTTCGCCTTGCAACAGCGTCGGTTATGCAGGGCGCGTCCGAAATCCTTGCGTACGGTACCGCGGTCATAGTGGAGTAAGCCGCCATGGAATACGTCTTTCTGCTGATAGCATTCAGCCCTGTCATCGTTGCGTTAGTCACAGGCCGTATCATAACAAGAGCACATAACCGTTCTCTCGAGAGGCGAGAGGCTGCCTATCTCAGCAAGATGTTTGTAAGCAACCTGAAGCAGCCTCCGGAAGGCGCGAAGGTGCTGGACTCAACTCTTGTTATCGGCTCAGTGATTCTTGCAGTTGACAAGTTTGCCGCCGCCCTTGCCGCTTTGAAGAAGATAATCGGCGGGCGTATAAGAATTATAGAAAGAGTTGTCAAACGGGCGAGGCGAGAAGCGCTCCTGCGCGCTGTCGAGAAAGCGCACCAGTTCGGTGCAGACACTCTTATCAACGTTCGATTGGAGACAAGCACCATCTTTCGCTCGAAACAGGGCAAAGGCTCGCCCCTTGTCGAGATAGTCGCCTATGCAACAGCCCTCAAGACCGAACAAGGCGTCCAGTAAGTTCTTCCTCTGCCTGCTTGGTTCTTTACTGGTCTGCCTGGTATCAGGACCTCTTGCGGTACTGAGCGCATTTGCAGCGCCGCTTATTGTAGGACAACCTCTATTTCTTATCGGCGCAGCAGCGGTTGAAGAGTTTGCAAAACCACTTGCACTTATTATGCTGGTTGAGCGGCGCTCAAAGATAATCATCTCGTCTGCACAGATTATTTTTCTCGCACTTGTCGGCGCCGCTGCCTTTTCCGTAGCTGAAAACCTGCTTTACATCCACGTCTATTTCCCGTCACATGCAGCATCTTTAATCCGCGTCAGGTGGTGGGCATGCACCCCGCTGCACCTGGGCACGACCGCAATATTCTCACTCGGCATACGAAGACTCTGGCTCAAAATAGGCCGCGATGGCATGTTCGAGCCGGAGCCTTTCCTCCCTTACTACATAATAGCTGTCGCGGTCCATGCAACCTACAACATCACCGCTATCATTCTGGAACTCACATGGTTTCCCGGCGCGGCATGAACCACGCAAGCTTGCCGGAAACTGGATTCGCTGCCGCAGTGTCACTAATAGACAGCGGATTCGGCGATGGTGGCTGGGATTTCGGGGATTGCCCTGAATGCAGCATCGGATGTGGTAATATGGCACGGACTGCTCCACGGAAGCTTTACCAGAAACCTGGTAACGTTTTGCATCCTTCAACGTAAAATGAATTAGCGGAATCAATGGCAACCAGTCTGCAAGAATTGGAAGGGAAAAGAGTATGAGAAGGGTCTGCACAGCCGCCCTGGCGGTGTTGTTCATCGTAACCTTCCTGTTCCAGGCAGAACCGCAGGGCAAGAGCCCCGGGGGGAAACCGGGTGAAGTATCCTCTCCTGAAAAACCAGATGCAAAAAGAGCTGAGTACGAAGAGAAGCTCAAGAAGGCAAAGACTGCAAATGATTTCTACAATCTCGGGAGATGGTGCGAAAAGAACGACCTTGAGGAAGAAGCAAAACAGGCATACGAGAAAGCAATAAAGTTAAACCCAAATCACAGAAACGCAAGAAAGAAGTTAGGCTATGTCAAACGCAAGGGAGAATGGGTTAAGAAAAATGGCCATCTGAAGAGTTCAAAGAAAAAGCCTAAAGGAACCCGGGAGTGCGCTTTAAGGGCATTGGAGTATCTCCTCAAAAGTCAAAGAAAAGACGGCTCCTGGAGCGGCGGGAAAATAACATTCGACTCAGGCAAAGTTGCCCTGGCCAGCATCTGCGGACTCGCACTAATGGCCTCGGGCAAGGACAGATACCGCGCAAGCACCAAGAGGGCGCTTGAGTATGTTGTGGGGAATATTGAAAAAGTATATACCAGCAGGTCACCCAAGAGCAACTGGGCGCTTGCCTTCGCCGTGATGTTTCTTGCGGAGGAATACTCTGCTCACAAGAACAAGGCCATCAGAACGAAGCTGAAGGCGGTTGCTCGTGGCATTCTTGAAAATCAGGAATCCTCGGGTGGCTGGGCGCACGGCCCCGGGTTCAAGACCGCACATTACTTAGAGTTTGAAATAATGAGCAACTGGTGCCTGAGCGCAGTTGGCATGGCAAGACAACTGAAAATCAAGTTAGATAAGGCAAAAATAGGAAAAGGATTGGAGTACGTTATTCGCCACATTCGTCCAGATGGCGGTATGCACTATTCATTAAATAACAGGCAAACAAGCGTGGCCCGCACGGGCGGCGCTATTTTCACATTCTCCATGCTCAAGCAGCAGTCCCACCCGAAGTTCCAGAAGATGGTTTCATTTTTCCAGGACAAAATGGACAGGTCTCTCGAAAGCGCACATGGCTCTCCCGCAATGTGCCTCTTCCAGTCTGCAATTGCTGCGCTACAGCTCCACAAAACTCTCTGGGACAAATACGTAGAGGTTTTCTTTGAAAAAATCCTGGGAAAACAAAAATCTGACGGCTCCTTCGGTACTATCCCAGGAGAAAAGGGGCAGGATTTTGACAGTGAGTGCGGAACCGCCTACAACACCGCATTTTACGCCCTTATTCTACTGCTCGACGAAGGCAATCTCAGATTCTTCAGCGGAAAGTATGCAAAGGACAAGAAATAACAGTTCAAGTTGACAGTACTCAGCCAAAGCCGACAAGGCGGCATGCTGAGAGTTTTGTAAAGGTTTCCTGATACAAGGAGAAGAGCGTGAGAAGGATTTGGATGGTCGTTCTGGCAGCGTTGTTCACTGTAACTTTTCTGTTTCAAGCACAGCCGCAGGACAAGGAAGAAACAGAAAAGCCAAAACTCATATGGACGGTTGACGGACTACCAAGCACCTCGCTGGCTTCCGCTGCGGTGGGAGATATTACAGGGGATGATAAAGATGGAGATTTTCTTCGTGGCGGGGAGCCGCGGCCACCCGAGAAAGAATCCTGCAGAAACCTACGGGAGAGCCTTCTGCCTTAAGACCAAGGGAGCAGGCCCCGAATGGACCATGTTTCGCAGAGACATTACACACACCGGCTGTGCCCCTGTTGGCTCAAAGAAGTAGATATTGGTGAGACCGGCGCCGTTTAAGCAGCATCTGTCCAACCGCCTGGAGGGAAGCACT
>CAYWBA010000125.1:4614-8734 GCA_964455955.1 uncultured Planctomycetota bacterium
CTGGGACTTTGAAATTTTTTTGAAAAAATTTTGGAAAAGAAAGCGAATTTGTAAACAGGCGGCAGTTCCCGCGTGTATACATCATCAAATCGGCGTTCATATTTTGGCAGTATGGACAGGCCTGTGGCTTGTTAGGAGCAGGCAGACAGTATGGTATGTGAACAGAACAAATTGAGAATTTCGCTCTACCTCGACGGCGAACTTCCGCAGGAGGAAGCCGAGGCACTACGCGCGCACCTGGAGTCGTGCGAGGGCTGCACTGCGTACATGGCGGAGCTTCAGACCGCAGTCAAAGCCCTGAAGCAGTTGCCGCAAATTGAGGTCTCCCGCTCGTTCGACAAACGGCTCGGCGCACGCCTGCGGCGCGATAGCATGCTCAGACTTGCACCATCCATTACGGTACACATGTGGTACAGGCGGGTCCTTGCTGCCGCGGTGGCGGTTGTCGTATTGGCCGTGGGCGTGCTCATAATCAGCTTTGCCACAAGGCGCCACGGAGTTGAAATAGCACCCCGCGGCGATGACACCCCGGTAACCAGACGGACACCCGAAACGAAAACGCCTAAGGTACGGCTGCCACGCAAAGAAGAATCTGAGGAGGCGAAACAGTCCGACGAAGTCAGGCCCCACGGGCCGGAGCCGGTTAAGCCGGTCGAAGTTGCGCAAGAACCCGGGGAACATGTTCGCAAAGACGTGCCGGAGAAGCACCGGGAACCGAAGCCTGAAGATGTTGCGCAGGAACCTCGCAAGAGCGGGCCGCCGTCTGATACTGTGACCCAGCAGCCTGAAGCCGTGCCGCCGCAAAAGCTGGTAAAAGACGAGCCTGTGCAGGAGCCGCCTGACGAAAAGCTGCTTGCTGAGATAGAGGCACTGGAGAAGGAGTTTTCCCGGCTTCTGAAGGAAAGCAACCTCGAGAAGCAGTTGACCCTGGTGAGAGACCTTGGACTTTCTTCCAACAAGCACTCCCACAAGGTACTCAAGAAGATACTGACAAGCAAGAGCAAGAAGGTTCAGCCTTCGGTCCGGCGGGAGGCGCTTTCCGCGCTTGCAGAGATTGGGACCAAGGATGCTGTTGGCGTTATGCTTTGCGTAGTTGAAGCCAGCGACTGGGAGGTCCGGGATGCAGTGCCGGAGGCCATGTCCAGGATAAGACGGCCGGAGACTGTCAAGTGGCTGGCGGCCGAAGTGCTTGCCACATCGCAGTCGCCGCAGGTTCGCAAGATAGTGGCCGAGGCCCTGGGCCGAGTTGGCCAGGAAGTCCCGCAGCAGCCGCTTGCCGAGGCGCTCGGAAAAGAAAAGGAAACAAGAGTCCGGATTGCCATCTGCGAGACACTGGGCATTGTGGGCGATTCAGAGTCGGAAGACGCCCTGATAGATGCTCTTCGCGACAAGTCCTGGCTCGTCAGGGAAACCGCGCTCCGGGCGCTTGCGCGCGTAGGCACTATGAAATGCACTTCCGAGGTTATCCGGCTGCTCAACGACAAGTCGCCCCTGGTAAAAGAAGCTGCGGCGATTGCGCTGTCCAAGACACCGGACGTGCGCGCCCTGGAGCCGCTGGTAAAGCTGCTGAAACACAAGGACATCAGGCTGCACGGCGCTGTCCTCACAGCATTGTGGCGGATAAGCGGCAAGGAATTCATGAAGGAATCGCAGTGGCGGGCGTGGCTTAAAGAAACCGGCCCCTTCCCGGAAACCAACCTGAACCCCGAGGCGGCACCCCCTGCCCCGTCCTCGTTCTTTAAGGTGCCGCTGTGGACCAACTCGGTGGTATATCTCGTGGACGAGGAAACAGTCGGCAGGCGGGGCTTCGGCAAGTTCAGGGAAGTGAAGCGGCTTATCAAGGAATCTGTATCGCAACTGCCCAAAGAGACGCGCTTCAACGTGATATTCTTCGGAACCGGCACGCGGAGCCTGTCGTACAAGAGTCTTCTGCGCGCGGATAGGCGCACAAAAACCAGGGCAGCAGAGTGGCTTGACAAGCTTCAGCCAATATATATTTCCAGGATTGACTTTTACGGCTTGCTCACGGCAGTCTTGAAGATGCGACCTGATGACATCATCCTCGTAACAGACAATGTGCCAAACGCCGGGCATTATGTATACCCGCCGAAAGTGGTGCATGAAATAACAGAGAAAAACCTCTACCAGAAGACACGCATCCATTCGTTCGGGTTTTACACAGTGCCGAACAAAGAAATGGTGGGAAACCCCTTCCCCGTAGGACGCACAGTGGATTTCCTGCGCGACCTCTCTGCAAGGAATTACGGCCAGTTCAAGTATCGCTGGTTCCGCACCAGCCGCTCTGACAATGGCAGGTAGGCACAAGTACCAAAACCACAGCGAAGCGGAGATACTACAGGAGGAGTTGCAGTGCTACCTTGCAGGCAAACCACAGGCATTTTCCTGTTGCTGACAGCCCTTGTTTTCTCCACACTGCCGTACTGCTTCGGTGAAAGCGAAGCTGTTGCCCGCTTCAGGAAAGAATGGGAAGAAGCAAAGGATTTTCCCCCCAACCAGAAGGAGGCTATAGAGAAGCTCTCGCGCGAAATGACCGTCGAGGCCGCAAAGGTGATTGCGGAGGTGGCGTTCAGGGATGACGCTTCCTATGAGGCCTCCCAGGCAGCCTTCGATGCGCTGGTGCGGATGTATACCACGAAAATAGTTAAGTGGATGTCCGGGGAGGTACATTCCAATACCAACTGGCGCGTGCGGGCAGTTATGGCAAGGGTGCTCGCCAGACAGGGCGACGCAGATGCGACCGACGGGCTTATCAAGGCGCTTGGAGACAAAAAGTGGGAAGTACGCTTTGCCGTCGCCAAGGCTCTCGGCCGCATGCCCGTAAGCAGGCGGATAATTGACGTCCTTGTGCAGCAGATGCAGAAAGAAGAAGGACGCCTCATCTATGAATTTGCCAACATCCTCGGGGAAATCACAGGCGCCAAGGGGATCACGAAAGCCGCAGACTGGAAAAACTGGTGGGATGCCAACAAAGACACGTGGGCCCCACCCTCGGAGCTGGGTGGTCCAGACCGCCCGGGAACCGCGAACCCGAAGGACAGCTTCAAGACAGACCCGGGCAGCCCCATTTACGGCCGCATAAAGACCAAGAAGGTCATCTTCGTGGTCGATGTCTCCGAGTCAATGAGAACCGAGGGCGCCTGGGGCGAAGGCAAGAAAAAGATGAGCCGGCTTGACATTGTGAAGAAAGAGCTCTGCCACGTGATAGAACACCAGCTTGACCAAAAGTGCAAGTTCAACATAATAACGTTCAGCGAAAAGGTGAAACCCTGGAAAAAGAAACCGGTAAAAGCCACCAAGGGCGCCAAGTCAAGCGCGAAAAGCTTTATCAAAAAACTCAAGGCAAAAGGCGTCACATACACCTACGGCGCTCTCAAAGAGGCCTTCGACAATGAAGACATTGACACAATCTACTTCCTCTCCGATGGAGAACCCACCCACCCGCCGAACAGCCAGGAGATTGACAGGGATTACATTATCGGCAAGGTCAAGGCGCTTAACCGCTACAAGAACAGGAAAATCAATACAATCGCCTTCATGGTCGGAGACGCCAAGGACTTCGGCTTCGGCGAAGACAAGGCCAAGTGCGCAGCCTTCATGGAAACCCTTGCCAAAGCAACCGGCGGCAACTTCAGAAAAATCGAGTAAGCGGCCCGCAGGCACCAGGCTCATGCAGTATTCATGCCCATGGACAATCATTCCACACTATGTCTTAAATCTTGACTTTGCCCGGCCCTTCTGGCATTTTGACTAACAAGCTTCGCAGCAAGCACTGTTTCAAGAACGGGGCAGGACATGAGAAAGACGAAGATTATCGCGACTCTCGGGCCGGCGACAAGCACAAAAGAAGCTATCAAAGAGCTTGTCAGCGCCGATGAAACCAAGTTACCCAAACTATCCGACATCTTCAGCGAGCTATCTCAGATAGACCAAGAGCTTGGTGAGTACCAATTTGACATGAGGGAAAGAACCATCTCAGTCATAACAGAACCTATCACACTCAATGATATTCCATTTGGGCCATTCGAGATAAAGCTGTTCATCGACCAGATACACAAGCTCTACACTGACACATGCTACAGAGTTATAGCACTGGAACCTA
>CAYWBA010000126.1:0-324 GCA_964455955.1 uncultured Planctomycetota bacterium
GAGAGCTGGTATGAGACCGTTTTGCATAGCCCTTGTTGTTCTGGCGGTTGTCTTGTTTGCAGTGACCGCCGTTGCGGATAAGTTTACCGAGGGGCAGTTCCTTGGTTACTGCAAGGAAGTAAAAAAAGCATTTAAGGAAAAGAACTACGAAAAGGCCGTAGAGGTTATCACCAAGCTCGGTGAAGACGATTCCGAACGGCTCGCCAAGTTTCTCTTTTCCATATCAGCCAAGCACTATACCCCGGAAGTTCTTGAGGCCATAAAGCAGGCTTTTGGCCGTATAGAAGACCACGATGCCGTGCGCTATGTCGTGACAAACGCATC
>CAYWBA010000126.1:334-4353 GCA_964455955.1 uncultured Planctomycetota bacterium
GGGCTGCGACCCGCCCTGGCGCATGTGCTTGCCTCAATGAACAATGTGGACGCATTCAAAGCGCTCCTGGGCTATTTGAGTCTCAGGGACTCCAAGACGGTGAAGGAGGCTGCCAAGGCAGTTGCCCGCAAGCGCGATTCAAAAGCGGTTGACGCACTCATAGCGGCGCTTGAAAAGTGGCAGGGCAGGGACGAGAGCGTCGCTGTAGAAATCAGGTACGCTCTTGTCAACTGTACCGGTTCCGGCGATGACTTCGCCTCCGCGGACAAGTGGCGGGAATACTGGCGGAAAAAGATGGCTTCAGGTTCCTCAGGTTCCTCAGGTTCCTCAGGTTCCTCATCATCTCCCACCTATGACCCTAACAAGAAGAAACCCGACTTCTTCGGTACATCTGTTACCTCCATGCGATTCATATTCATAATTGATGTCTCGGGCTCCATGCGGGTAATAGAGGAAATACGTAAGGATGGCTTCGGAGACCCCAGCGGCGGGACCACGCCCGTAGACGAAGGGAAGCCCGACAGTGCGAAAGGCCTGACCCGTCTGGAGTGGACGAAAAAGGAGCTGATAAAGGTTATAAAGCAGCTCTCCAAAAGCATTAGGTTCAACATAATCGCCTTCAACCACGAGACCACTCCGTGGAAGCCTGTGGTGCAGGCCGCCACTGATGAAAACAAGAAACTGGCAATTG
The DNA here is from genome assembly GCA_964455955.1 of uncultured Planctomycetota bacterium. Classification (GTDB taxonomy): domain Bacteria; phylum Planctomycetota; class SKW154; order SKW154; family DAOVDS01; genus CAYWBA01. The sequence goes on from CAYWBA010000126.1 coordinate 1,026, forward strand.
AGTACACCAGAAACCTGAAACCTGACGGGCTGACCTACACCGACGAGGCCCTGCGGGAAGCTTTCAAGGATAAAGATGTAGATACCTTCATCCTGCTCTCCGACGGCGCGCCTACGCACGAAGGAGGCGAAAGCAAGGTGGAATGGGGCGGACACGTGGACTCAAAGGACGTTATTGATAGAATATACAAGGAAGTTGCAGAACTTAACAAGCTGCGCAACGTGCGTATTGACACTATCGGCTTCAGCACCGCCAACTTCGAGTTCATGCGCAAACTCGCCGAGGACAATAACGGCACCTTCACGGAGATAAAGTAATAGTGACACAACCTGAGCGTGACCAGCTGAAATGTCCAGCCTGTGCCTCGCCGCTGAAATCCATACAGTTTCTCAACCAGGCGGTTGAAAAATGTCTTGATTGCGGCGGAATGTGGTTTGATGCCGACCAAATCCAGCGCGCACAGGGCCTGAAAGACAGCTCAATTAACTGGCCTGAAAGTGGTATACCGGAAGACAGCAAGAAGCTCACAGTGGAGGAAGGCCGTAAGATGGTTTGTCCAAAAGACGGCACCAATCTTGTCTCGGTGCGCTACGGCTCCTCCGAAGTGGTGGTGGATATTTGCCCGGAATGCCGCGGGCTCTGGCTTGACTACGGTGAGTTCAGCAAGATAGCAGGCGAGTTTGAAAGCGTGGTTGTCGAGAAACTTTCGCTGGACTATCTCAAGGATTTCGCGCATGAGCTTGGCGAACTCTTTACAGGACACAAGAATTTCAAGGAAGAGCTCAAAGATGTGAGCAAGACCTGGCACCTCCTGCTGAACAGGATTGCCATAGACCATCCCCTGCTTGAGAACTTTGTTAAAGGCATAGGAAAGACCTTCGCCTGAGCAAGAGCTTCTCTATTCTTATTCATTTGAGTTTCTGACTCCAAATACTGCTTGAATTCAAGCGTGTCAACCTTCAATATGTTAGTGTTAAAATACGGGCTGCTTGTTGGGGGGAGAGGCAATGAACGAGGTGCTTGATAAGGTTTTCAAGCTCAGGGAGAACAATACGACAGTATCCCGCGAGTTTATCGCAGGTGCGACAACCTTTGTCACAATGTGCTACATAATCTTCGTGCAGCCGATAATACTGAAAGATTCGCTGCACGGCGCAAGTCCCCAGGACGTGCAGGCGTTCATGGCAGGCGTATTTGCAGCCACGTGCATCGCGAGCGCCATTGCCACCTTCCTTATGGCTTTCCTGGCGAACTACCCGATAGCGCTTGCACCCGCTATGGGCCACAACGTGTTTTTTGCAATCACTGTCTGCGGCACGGGGGTTGGTGCATTTAAGTTTGGCTGGAATGCGGCCCTGGGCGCGGTGTTCATATCAGGGTGCATCTTCCTTGTGCTTTCTTTCTTCGGCTTCCGGGAGAAGCTGCTCAACGCGATACCGCGCTCGATAAAGAACGCAATCGCGGTTGGCATAGGCTTGCTGATTGCGCTTGTCGGGCTTGAGTATGCCGGCCTGGTGGTGCCGTCTCCGGGCACTCATATCGGGCTTGGGCCGATAGGTTCACCGGCCGTGGTGCTTGCGTTAATCGGGCTTGCGCTGGTGAGTATTCTTATTGCACTGAAGGTGCGCGGTGCGATTCTCATTGCGACGCTTGGAACTGCGGCAATCGGCGCGCTGCCATTCTTCGATATAGTAAACTACACCGGTGTGGCCGGACTGCCCAGGATGGGCTACACGCTTTTTGCGCTTGACATACCGGGTGTTTTCACTTCCGGCGCGGGCGCGGCGGCTGTTGTGATTGTCATCTTCGTGTTCTTCTTCCTCGACCTTTTCGACACGGTGGGGACGCTTGTCGGTATTGGCGAGCAGGCTGGTTTTGTAAAGGAAGATGGCTCTCTCCCGAGGGCGAGGAAGGCTCTCTTTAGTGATGCGGCGGGTACAGTAATCGGCGCGACTCTCGGCACATCCACAGTTACAAGCTACATCGAAAGTGCGGCAGGTGTCGCTTCCGGCGGGCGGACAGGGCTTTCGAACATCGCGACCGGACTCCTGTTTATACTCGCCCTCTTCTTCTACCCGATAGTGCAGATGGTTGGTGCTTCCTGCGAGGTGTTGCCCGGCGTATTTATTTACCCGGTAATCGCGCCTGCCCTCATAATTGTCGGCTCCATGATGATGAGAAGCGTTATGAAAATAGACTGGGAAGACCCGACCGAGTACATTCCGGCGTTCATAGCTATCATAATCATGCCTGTGACTTTCAACATAGCGCTGGGAATCGGGTTCGGGTTTATTACCTATACATTGCTGAAGCTTGTCACCCGCAGGCTGAGAGACAGCAGCCCGATTATCTACATATTCGCCGTTCTGTTCCTGATATTCTTTATCGCAAGATACGTAGTGAAGGTGGGCTAATGCGCGCGGCGTGGACGTGCAAGCCGCTTCAGCGCTCTGAGGGGGTCTTTTTCTTCCCGCAGTTTCTTGAATATCGCCGCCGCTTCCCTGAGGTTACTCGCTGAGCGGGCAAGCGATGCTGCGGAAGGATAGTAGCATGTGTAATCGTGGTAGCGCAGGAAAAAGGCGTTATTGAGCTTCGCCTCAAGTTCCTTTCGCTCCCAGTCTGTTTTCATGCCTTTGCGGAGTTTGGCAGCTTCGGCGGCTGCCTTTTCGAGAAGCTCACGTTTTCGCCTGGCCGGGTTTTTCCCGCCGTCCCAGTACAACTTCGTGAGCTTCTTGTGCTGGCGATTAATGAAGTTTGCGAAGAGCGCCCAGTCTCTTTCCTGGTCGAGAGCCTGAGTGAGAAGTTCCCTGTCCGCGCGCTTTCCGGCGAACTGGATTATGCCGAAGCACCCTATAACCCGGCCGGTCGCCTCTTCAAGCGGGTAGGGTATCTTCACCCCTTGATTCCTCAGCGTGGAGTGCCATCCTTCGTGGATTACGACATACCCCCGGCGCGCGGGGCTCGAGGCAAGCAGTGCGGGCGTAATCGGGCATTTACCCCCACCGTGCCCTTCCGCGGTGAAGATGTATGTGTCGAAACCGCGGCCCCGGTATGCGGCCGCCGACCGTCTCAGATACTTAATGTCCCATGATGCCTTGAATGGCACGTGTCTTGAATGCCGCCTGATTGCAGATTCTATCTCGTCAGGGTATGACACGTAGAGCCAGTTCATGGATTCGCGGCTGCTGTCGAACTTCTCGAAGCTGCCTGCAAAATCCAGGCCCAGCTCACTCCTGCCGAACTCAAGTACAGCTCTGACAAAGCGAAGCCGGGATGATTTCGCCCGGGTCCTTCCGGGCCGGTTGCTGTGATTTCCGCGTGGCATCAG
>CAYWBA010000126.1:4363-8641 GCA_964455955.1 uncultured Planctomycetota bacterium
CCGCCGAAAATCGGCCCCATCCTCGGTGCGCCGAAGATTGCGTTTGCAGCCATGCCTGCGGCCCAGACGCCGGGGTAGGCTTCGCGGGTGTTCTCGACCACTGTTTCTTCGCCGCGCTGCGCCCACATGGCGCCTTCGCCCATGACCTCGCCTGTTTCAGTAGAAAGTGTGAAACCATGTTTGTCGCACAGGAGATGGGCAATGCTGCATTCATGGCCGGTAGCCTCGACAATGTGTTTTGTCTCGACCGTAATCGGGTCAACATGCAGGCCCGCCTCCAGGATAGCGGAGTTGTTGAGCACCAGTCCGGTAACTTTATCGCCGTTGACTGCCACATCCTCGCACGTGATAAGGTTGAAGATTTTGGCAACCCTGGCGGTTGAGCTGATGATAGACCCGGTTACCTGGATGGAATCGGCGGTATAGCCTATGGGGCATTCCCGGCACGTGGCACCGAACTCCTCGAGCACTTCTTTGGCTTCAGGTCCGACGACGATTTCGTTGAACCCCATGCCTCCGCCCCACATGCCTCCTCCTGGAGAGAGGTGGCGCTCGAATACGGCAGTTTTGACACCGGAGGACCCGAGATAGTAGGCGCAGACCATGCCTGCCGGACCTGCACCGGCCACGGCGACGTCAAGCTGAAGCGAATCAAGAAGCTTGCGCGTGTAGTTCTCGATAATGGCGCGTGAGACGGAAACATCGTCAATTTTCATGGTTCAGGTTCTCCTTTAGCTGCATGAGTTTTTTTGCGCGCTTGAAGTACATGTCTTCAAACCGGGTTATTTCCTCCTCGGGGCGTTCCTCAATCTGGGACATGACGAAACCGCGCTCTATCTCGCGCAGCTCGGCGTTGTCCGTACTTGTACAAAAGTGGATGTAAAACTGCCTCGCGTAGTCAGAGAGCTTGCCCATGGAACCGGCATTCAGGACTTCCGAGCTCAATTGTTCCTTTTCGGAGCCGGTCAGGCCGTGAAGCCACGCGTGCCTGTCAAGCACCTCAGATTCGCCGCTTGTCTGAACGTACTTTCGCAACTTGTTTTCGCCGGGGTTATGCATTAAAGCGCTACCAGTTCCGCTGCCTATTTGGACCCTTCCTCTTCCAGTTGGCGGATTCTGTCAACTGCGGTGTTCAGGGCTTGCGCAAGGTTCTTTACTTCAGTTCTCAGCGCCTGTACTTCTTCCTGGAAGCTGAGGACTCGTTTAGGCGGTTTGGGTATTTCGGGCTTGCTTCTTTCTTTCTCAAGCTCCTGGATGCGGGCCACCGCTTTGTCAGTCTGGCCTGCAAGGTTCTTGATTTCTTGGCGCAGTGCTTCCACTTCTTCCTGTAAGTTCCTGGTTTCGTTGTCCACGGCTCTTTCCTTTCGATTCCTGCAGAAAAAGCTTTCAGGCAATTATAGCACGTGCTTGCCCATGTGTCCAGTTTCGCAAGTCAAATTTCATATTCTTGCCTGTTCAATTGCAATTTCGTCAAGCGCATCAACTGATAAGAGCTTTTGGCCTTTTGAGTCTGTTATCCTGACTGCGGTTTTCTCGCCGGGTGGGGCATCACCGTAGCGGGCGACTATGCCGGCCGCGAGGGCAAGCTGGGCATCTGTGCAGGTGCCGTGCATGATAGCGCTGGGCCCTACGTGAGATACCGGGACAAGCAGCGCGTCAGCCTCCGGGCCGGATTCCTCTATAACCAGGTTTTCCTGATGGTTTCTTCCTGCAATAAGCCTGCAGCTTTCGGAAATCCTGAAGTGGCGGCCGGTGAGGAGAAGGGGAAGCGCACGCTTGTCGGAGCCGTGGACGAACATGTCCTTGAGCCGGCGGGCGAAAGTCTCGTCCGTCAGGTAGCACCCCCCGGCAGGAGTGGGATAGCCTGTAATCCCCATTTGCCGGGCGAGGTGCATTTGCTCGCGGCGCCCACGCCCGGAAATACTCAGGAACTTCCCGCGGTCCAGGAGCCCTGACTCTTCCGCCTCGGTCTTCGGTAAAAGCTTGCCTGAAAGCGGCCTTACGACAAGGTTTTCAAGGCCTGCCTCTTTTTCAAGTCTTCGCAGTTCGCCCCGATGCTGGGTCATAGGCCGCTGTCCAAGCACCTCGCCTGTTGCAAGGAATTTTGCCCCGTTTTCCTTCATAACCCCGGCGCCAAGGCGGTACATGAAGAGCTTGCAGTCAAGACAGGGATTCATCCAGCGGCCGTAGCCAAACCGGGGATTTCTCACAACCGGGAGGAACTCGTCTGTAACTTCCCGCACCTCGACGTCAACGCCGAATCGCTCTTTCTGCTCCTTCTTGTACTGCAGGGGGGTTATCTTCAAGGGGAAGAAGACGCTTGTGAATTTGAGTGCGAGCAGATGCAGGCCCTGCTCCGAGAGTATGCGATAGGCCAGTATTGAGTCGAGCCCGCCGGAGTACAACACTATGCCATCGTATTTCTGCATTGGCGCCTCCAAGGGTGTCTGTTGTTGTAGGCACGACCAATAAATTTAGCACTTTAGGCGCGCGTTGGCAATTCAATCTTTGGCAGGTGGTTCAGTGGGCATTCGTCACATTGCGGCGCACGCGCACGGCAGTAGGTATTTCCGAGGCGCACGAGGAGGGCGTGGTACTCGTTGTAAAGCCCGGCGTCAGGCGCAAGATTGGACTCGAATATCTCCTTCAGCCCGGCGTACGATACAGTTGGCATGCAGAGGCCGTGGCGTGAGAGTATCCTGCGCGTGTACGCATCCACAACAAAAGTGGGCTTTTCCGCGGCGTAGAGAATTATGGAGTCGGCAGTCTCTTCGCCAATGCCTTTGACCGAAATCAGCTCTTCCCGCATCTCCTCGAGCGGAAGGCGGAACATCCGTTTAAGCGAGCCGCCGTACTTTTCGCAGAGCAGAGTGAGGAACGCTCGCAGCCGCCTTGCCTTGATGTTGTAATAGCCGCTCGGGCGGATAAGCGCGGCAAGCTTGCGTTCAGGCAACGAATAGAGTTTCCGCGGTGAGAGCACTTTCGCCGCCTTCAAGTTGGCGATTGCTTTCTCGACATTCTTCCAGGATGTGTTCTGGGTCAATATTGCCCCGACTGCTATTTCAAAAGGCTGGCCGCGTCTTGCGGTGGATTTTGGTGGAGAAATATGTACAGCCGGCCACCAGTGCTGGGGGCCGAAGTGTTCCAGCAGCCGTGAATACATCGTTTGCAGCAGACGTTTCTTGTGCATTGCTGACAAAAAGAAGGTGCCTGAACTAACCCTAAAGTTGCCGACCCCGCTGCAGCACGCCAAGCACTACAAACAATTTATCTCTTGAACGTTTGTGCGCAAGAAATATCGCGGGATTCTTGGGAAAAATTTTGTTATTGCTGTAGTTGACGATAAGCAGTCTCTTCCGGGATGGGGGTGGGTTCCCAGGATGGCTTCCCAAATCCCAAAATAGGCGCAGGTGCGGAAAAAGAGTTGCAGGTCTCGTTTCGGCAGGGTATAATTCCGAACCTGAGTAAAAGATGGAAGAAAATGAGCTCAAAAGAGTGCTTGAGGCGATGATAATGGCTTCCGGGGAGCCGGTGAAGCTCGACCGGCTCTGCCGTGCTTTGTCGTCGGAGGCGGACCGCAGAAGCATCAGGGATGCGTTAAAAAGCCTGGCAGGTGAGCTGGAATCCGGGGAACGGGGCTACAGGCTTGTTGAGATAGCGGGCGGGTTTCAGTTTCTTACCGCGCCGGACTACGCTCCCCATGTTGAGCGGCTGAGGTCCGAGCTGTCGAAGAAGCGTGCCCGCGGGATGTCGCGTGCTGCTCTTGAAACGCTTGCGATAATCGCTTACAAGCAGCCGGTGAAGCGGGCCGATGTGGAAGCGATACGCGGCGTCAGCGTGGGTGAAATAATCAGGAACCTGATTGAGCAGGACATGGTGAAAGTCCTTGGAAGGGAAGACTCGCTTGGGAAGCCTCTTCTGTACGGGACTACTAAGGGCTTTCTCAAGCAGTTTGGCTTGAAGTCCGTAAAGGATTTGCCCAATCCCGCCGAACTGAGCCTGGACTGAAAACCCGGATAGGGTGCGGAGCAAGGCCGTAATGAAGGAAGACCTTCTGATTCGCTGGTGCAATATCCAGTATGAGACGCTCAGCTACATAGAGAAAAGGATGAGGTCGGCGAGCCGCTATGTTGACTGCAAAGACCTTTCAAGAGTGCTGGACATAAAGCGCGGAGCGGCTGACGGCAGGCTCAGGAGATATACTGCCAAAGGGTGGCTCAAAGAACAAATAGTCGGAGGCGAGCGAAAATACGTTATGAAGATGGATGGATTGGAAAG
>CAYWBA010000127.1:0-8598 GCA_964455955.1 uncultured Planctomycetota bacterium
TTCTTCCACAACACGCCTGAAGTAGAGTTCAATATCGCGCCTCGGTGAAGCGTCGGTCAGGCGGGCATGGAGAAATACCACCTGCGGCTTTCTCTTCAGGGCCGAGTTGACTTCCGTCACAAAGTCGGCCATCCCGCAGGTATAAGCTACCGCGACTTCAGGCCGGGATTTTCTAAGCTTGTCAATCGCTCTTATAATCTTCTCCATGGAGAGCCCTTCTATTCCCCAGCCGAGGTTTGCAGCGTAGGCCATTACCCTGACCATCTCGTCAGGGTTCTCATAGAAGCGCGAATGGTACTCGGCAGCCTTCTCGCCGAACCCGCCGGCGCCTGCAAAAACACTTGTCCCAAGCCATACCTTCGGAAGCTCCGTGTTCTCGATGCTGAACTTCTTCACTTATTTCCCCCCCTGCGATGCGATTCGAACCGAAGCCGGTGGCAATGGCATATCGCGCACGCAAGTGCGTCGGCGGCATCGGCGGGTTCGGGAAGTTCCTCGAGCCCGAGCTGGAGCTTGACCATCTTCTGGACCTGCGCCTTGTGCGCACTGCCTGAACCGGTGACGCTCTTCTTTATCCTGGTTGCAGAGTACTGGGCGAGGGGCACCCCTTTTGATGCAGCCGCGAGAAGCGCCACCCCGCGCCCCTCGCCGGTCTTTATCGCACTCTTGGCGTTCTTTACGTAAAAAATCTCCTCCACAACGCAGACATCCGGCTGAAACTTCTCTATCGTCTCGCTGAGCCCCTCAAAAATCCGCAGCAGCCGCGACGGGTAGTTTCTGCCCCGCACGTCAACAGCGCCATGCGCCACGTACCTGGGGCTGGCGCCTCCGAGGTCCACTATGCCGAAGCCAACAACCCTTGTACCCGGGTCAATCCCCATTACCCTCGTTGATTCCCTTCTTTTCATCTTTCTGCCCTGGATTTGAGTTTTATCCTGATAGGTATTTCCGAATATGGCAGCTTGTCGCGGAAATAATTCTCAAGATACCTCAGGTACTGCTTGCTGAACAAGCCCGGCTGGTTGACAAAAAGCACGATTGTCGGCGGGTTCACCTGCGGCTGGGTCGCGTAGAACACCTTCGGACGCGGGCCCTTTCGGCTACTCGGCGCACGCTGCGCAACCGCATCCTCTACAAGCCTGTTGAGCACACCTGTCCCGATACGGAACGACCCCTGCTCATACAGCCCCATGGCGACATCAATGGCGGCGAAAACGTTCGTGCCGTCTACCGCCGCTGTAAATACTATCGGCGCGTAATGCAGGCCGGAAAGCTTGTCGCGGACGTATTTCCCGAACATCCCGGTTGGCACATCTTCTGAAAGGTCCCACTTGTTTACAACAATCACGCATGGCCTGCTGTAGCCCGTGATGAACGCCGCAAGCTTCTTGTCCACCCTCGATATCTTTGTGGTCGCATCGAGAAGGAGCAAAACTACAGATGCAGTCCTTATCGCCTGCTCGGTGCGCACCCGGCTGAAAAACTCGACCGAGTCGTCAAGCTTGCCTTTCTTGCGCACGCCCGCGGTATCTACCGCAACCATGAACTTGGCCCCCACGCGTATCGGCACATCCACGGCATCCCGGGTTGTGCCGGGCGCCGAATCCACAATTACCCTTTCCGCCCCGGCCAGCGCGTTGACAAGGGTTGATTTGCCAGCGTTGCGCTTGCCGACAACAGCGATTCTCACCTCAGGCGGCTTATCGCCCGCAACCGGGGCAAGCCCGGCGAGATTCACCTCCAGCAGCTTGAGGAGCTCATCGCGTCCCGTGCTGTTCTTTGCACTCATGGGAAACGGCTCGCCCAGGCCAAGTTTATAGAACTGCGCGGCTTCGCGGGTGCGCCTCTCATTGTCTGCCTTGTTGGCGACAAGAACTGTCAGCTTGCTGGACCTTCGAATCCTTTCGGCGACTTCCTCATCAAGCGGCACAAGACCTTCATTGGCATCAACGACAAGCAAAAGCAGGTCCGCGCTCTCTATTGCAGTCTCGATTTGCGCCTGCACCTTTTGCGCTATTGAACGCGCAGCCGGTATGCCCATTCCGCCTGTGTCCACAATCTCCACAGTCTTGCCGCCAAGCCGCAGGAGCGCTGAGACCCGGTCGCGCGTCACGCCGCTGAAGCGCTCGACTATAGCGAGGCGCTTCTTGAGCAGGCAGTTGAAAAGTGTGCTCTTGCCTACGTTCGGCCTGCCAACTATTACAACCTGCGGTATCCTGCCCAAGGCCCGGCCTCCAGGAACTTATGCCTGTTCCTCTAAGCCCCGCCACCCGCGGCGGGCGTGGTTCAAACCAGTCACTCCCGGCCTCTGAAATCCGGGGCTTGCTCAGTGTTTGAAGTGGCGCATGCCGCTGAATACCAGTGCTATGTTGCGGGAGTCGCACGCTTCAATCACTTGCTTGTCGCGCATGGAACCGCCGGGTTCAATTATCGCAGTAACGCCTGCCTCCGCCGCAGCCTCGACCGCGTCCGGGAACGGGAAAAATGCATCTGAGGCAAGTACGCCTCCCTTGGCGCGCTCGCCAGCCTTTACAGCCGCGATTCGCGCAGCATCAACCCGGCTCATCTGTCCCGCACCGACGCCCACGCCTGCGAAATCCTTCGATATCACAATCGCGTTGGACTTGACGCACTTGACCACAGTCCAGGCGAACTTGAGCTCTTCAAGCTCCGCCTCGGTCGGCGGGCGCTTTGAGACGACTTTAAGCCCTTCCCCGGAATGCAGGTCAAGGTCGCGGTCCTGCAACAGGAGCCCTCCGACCACCTTTCGCATGTCGAACTCCTCGCGGTTCCGCTCCGAGGGCCTGGGCAGCTCGCCCGTCTTGAGCAGCCGGACGTTCCTGCCCCACTTGGTGGATGTGGTTAGAAGTTCCACCGTTCCATCCTCGAAGTCAGGCGCGATAATCACCTCAATGAACTTCTCCGGGTCTGCTATTTCCTTGGCTGTTACAATGTCAACCGGGCGGTTGAGCGCAACGATTGAGCCGAAGGCGCTCACCGGGTCGCACGCGTGCGCGCGCACGTAAGCATCAATCAGCGTCTTGCCTGTTGCGCACCCGCAGGGGTTGGCGTGTTTTATCACCGCAACTGCAATCTCCGTAAAGTTCTTGACTATCTCGAGCGCGCCATCGGAATCCATTATGTTGTTATAGGAAAGCGCCTTTCCTGAAAGCTGCTCTGCTGTGCAGATAGATGCCTCAAGCTGCCTGGACTGCTTGTAGAAGGCGGCTCTCTGGTGGGGATTTTCGCCGTATCGCAGCTTCCCCGCAAGGTCGAACTCCAGCCGGAGCGTCTCTGGCGGGAACTCGCCCGCAAACTGTTTTTCCAGGTAGTCTGCTATGGCCGAGTCGTAGTGCGCCGTGAGAGCAAATGCATCGGCTGCAAGGGAGAAGCGAGTTGTTTCTGAAAGCCCGCCTTCCTTTTCCTTCATCTCGCGAATGATGGCGCCGTACTGGGAAGGATTTGTCACAACAGCTACGTAGGCATTGTTCTTGGCCGCGCTTCGCACCATGGAGGGCCCGCCAATGTCAATATTTTCTATCGCCTCGGCGAGTTCCACCCCCTCTTTTGCTATTGTCGCCTCAAACGGGTAGAGGTTCACAACCACCATGTCTATGGGCAATATCGCGTGCTTTTCCATCGCCGCGCGGTGGTCCTCGTTGTCACGGATACCGAGGAGCCCGCCGTGCACCTTCGGGTGAAGGGTCTTGACCCGGCCATCCATCATCTCGGGGAAGCCGGTATATTCGGATATTTCCGTAACCTCGATGCCTGCCTCGGCCAGCATCCTTGCTGTCCCGCCGGTCGAGATGATTTCAACATCAAACTCCTTGAGGCTTTTCACAAAGTCAACAATACCTGTCTTGTCTGAGACGCTGACGAGAGCCCTTGTAATAGGTGCCATTAGCGGTTTCCCCCCCTTCGCCGTTGCAAGGAATCGGACGAGCTGCCATTGATAATTCTAAGTTTCCTGACCCAGTACCGGTTGTGTTCGAGGCCGGCGGCGGAAGCAGCCGCGTCGTAGCTGTAGCAACCGCTGACCGTATCGAAGTAAATATAGTCCTTATTGTTTTCAAACCAGCCCGGCCAGTTTTCAATTGCCACCTTGTTTTCTTCCGGAGCGCCTTCACTCTCCCAGGCGAAGAGCCTGCCCATGGCACTCTTCAGCCGGACCGCGGCGCGGGCCTGCTCTTCCCCACCCAATGAGGCAAGCGTGCGGCTGATTTCCTCCAGCTCCGCCACGGAGGGTGCACCCGAAGCCGGCGCATCACCAAATACAAGAACAGCACACCTGCCCGCAGCCTGCAGGCAGTGGACGAAACTCAGGAGCCTTGCGTACCGGAGGCCGGGCCTTGGAATAATCCTTACCGACCCTGCTGCCTTGCCCTTGAAAAAGGATGCAACCTCGGCCGGCAGAGCGACTTTTATTCCTTCAAGGTCAACATCGTCCTGGCCCAGCCTGAGCGTCAGATAGCTTTTCAGCTCCCCCGGGTGCAAGAACGCGAGGTCAATCTGAATTGCCGCCCTGCGCACGCCCGGCGCCACCACGGATGCAAGCGCGCTCACAGTGCCGGTTCTGGCAAGCTCGGCAAGAGGGCAGCACAGCTTCTCGGCAGGCACGGACCGGTCGGCCAGAAGCGCAACTACCTTTGCCGGCCCGCTGGCTCCGGCAACTTTCACTTCGCCAGCCTCGGAAATAGCGACTATCTTGTTAGTTGCAACTTCAATCTGCTTCCCTAAGGACAAAAGTGCAAGCTTGATGTTGTACCCCTTTATCAGGAAGTCATACAGCGCATCCCTTCCAGGTCCGCCGAGTTCCAGCAGCGCAAGCTCGCTCCTTGTGGCCAGCTCCTCGTCTTCGGCGCCCAGACGCTGGGCATGATACTCTATCCTTCCCCAGCTAAAGGCGAAGTAGCCGGCGATGCCCAACAGCGATGCCAGGCCGAGGACCGCGAGCATCTTTACCTTGGAAATTCCAGCACTATTTATCTTTTGAAGTTCCAACTGTCTGTCGAGTACTTTTCCTTGACAAGTCTTCTGGCAGCAGACTCTTCATCTTCCGTAGGCCGGGAAGGTAGAAGCGAGACCCCGAGCGACTCCTCGAAAGCGTCTGCGAGTGCTCTAGCAAAAACTTCGTACGTTACTTCTTCTCTTGAAAGTTCATTGACCCATGAGGCTTGCGGGGTCATCGGGTTCTGCAGGAGCGGGACAGACCCGTGCTGCAGAAATCCTTGAGGCGTTTTCTTCTGCGCGCTTCCAGCAAGCTTTTTTCCGCCTGCCACAATGTCACAGCCGATGATTCTGTTAAAGCAAAATTTGTCCTCTGAACCTGAAAAAGGAGAGGCAAGTTCGCCTCCCCGCAATTGCGACCGCACACCGAGGTTTTGCAGGGCGCCTATCACGGCACCATGCACCCGTTCGTAGCGCTCTTCTATCGTACTTCCCAGAGCCAATCCATGGCGCGGGCCTGTGATTACCGAGAAGGTGAATTCGCCCCAGTGGCATATAGCCCCTCCGCCGGTCGGCCTGCGCAGCAAAACAAAGCCACGAGCCCTTAGTTCTTCAAGGTCGAATCCACTCGCGTTCTGGAAGTACCCCAGCGATAGAGCAGGGGGGTCCCAGCCGTAGAAACGCAGTAGAGGCGTTTCCCCGGACAATTGCAGCAGCGCTTCATCAAGAGCCATGTTGTAATATGGATGACATGCGCCTGTATCAAGAAGCCTCCACGCCCCATTTTGGGCATTTTCTTGAGGGTGAGTTTTGTTCTGCTGCACTGCTAAGGCCCCCTGAGACGGTTCGGTCACTGCCTCCTTATCGGATGTTTCTTGATGTAAAACGGCTTTCTCGTAACAATGGCGGGATGCAACTTGGCACGTATCATCACCTCAACCTCGCTTCCGGGCACTGACATCTCAACCGGGAGGTATGCCAGGGCGATATTCTTCTTGGTAGTCGGGCCGTAGAGGCCGCATGTTATCAGGCCTACTTTCTCACCGTGTGCATACACGTCGAAATCGTCTCGCGCAACCGCCCGCGAGTTGATTACAAGGCCGCACAGCTTGCGCTTCACCCCGTGTTTGCGGATTTTCTCAAGTTCTTCCTTGCCGACGAAGCCGGCCTCTGAGTTCGCCGCAAAAGCAAGGTCCGCCTCGATAGGGTTTATCTCCTCGGAAAGCTCCTTGTTGTAACGGGGAAATGCGGCCTCAAGCCGGAGAGTGCATCTGGCGCCTGCGCCCACCGGGACAAGCCGCTCCGGCTGGCCGGTGTCGCGCAGCGTGTACCACAGCTCATGCGAGAAGCTGCTGTCGGCGATTATCTCAAACCCGTCCTCGCCGGTGTAGCTTGTGCGCGAGACAATCGCCTTTTCCCCTGCCACAAATGCCTCGCAAAAAGAGTTATTCGTAATATTGGAAAGTACAGCATCGGTCAGGCGCTGCAGCGTCATGTGCGCCCTTCGCCCCTGCAGTGAAATCAGTGTAAGCTCGTTTGTCTTGTCTCTAACTTTAACATCAAGGCCTTTTAAGTCTTCTTGCAGGCGCTTGAGGGCTTTTTCAGTTGTCAGCGGGTTGAATGTAAGCAGGTAGGAATTCTCGCGGACGAATATCAGCATGTCGGCGAAGACGGTGGCTTGCGGCGTGAGCATGAGGGAATAAAGAGCCTTGCCCGGGTACGCGCCTTCAATGGACCGGGACGAGTTTCGCGCAAGGAGAGTGGCGCGGTCCCGGCCGCTTATCTCTATCTTGCCCATAAAGGAGATGTCGGTGCAGCCTGCGCTCATGCGGACCTGCTGGTGCTCCGCCATGATACTGACGTACATAAGAGGCAGTTGCCAGCCGGCGTACTCGGTAAACAGAGCGCCTTCTTCCCTGTGTATGTCGTGAAGGGGAAGTTTTCGCATCTTAGTTCCTCAGTCACAGCAGGCAGGATAGTACCCGCTGGCAAGAGCATGATATTGTCCAGAATCTATCCTGCAGCCGTCAGGTGTTTCTTGGCGTACTCCTGGCCTTTGAGCATGCCGGCTTTGAGAGAATCTATCAGCTTCACCTTGGCGGGCCCGAGGAAATCCGGGAACTGCGCCCAGATAAACTCATTATCTGCAAACTGCTTGAGGTAGTTCATGACTCCAAGCATTATCATGTTTGCATTTCTGACATCCCCGAGCTCGGCAGCCATTTCGGTCGCCGGCACCTCGACAATGTTGATACCCTCCGGCGGGCCGGCCATCTCGACGAGCGAAGAGTTGACAAACAGGTAGCCGCCCGGTGCCACGCGGTTCTTGAACTTCTCGCAAGAAGGCTGGTTCATCACGACTACGGTTGTGGCCTGGGATACGAGCGGCGAGGCTATCGGGTCCTCGGATATGATAACGCTGCAGTTCGCAGTACCGCCGCGCATCTCCGCGCCGTATGACGGGATATAGGTCACGTGAAGGTCCCTGTGCATCTCGACAAAGCAGAGAAGCTTGCCAAGAAGCATCAGCCCCTGGCCGCCAAACCCTGCAAGAATCATTCTCTCGTTCATTCTGTACTTTCTCCCGGGCTGTAAAGTACCTGCACCTATTGCCTGCCTGCAGGTAATCGCGCCTTTGTGTAAGGGTTTTCCTTATAGCCTATCGGCTTTGCCTCCTCGCCGAACCTGAAGGTCTCAAGTGAATCCAGGAACATCGCCTCGTACCGGCGCCAAATCGGCTCCGGGGCTGAAAAGGTTATTGCGTAAAGGGTTCTGCCCCGAAGCACAAGCTGCAAAAGAGACCGTATCGGAGTCTTGTAGCGGCGATTGTGGTGGTCGTAGGTTATGCGCCAGACCTCGCCGTAACGCTCGTAACCTTCTTTGACTATCGAGAACCCGGGCAGCTTCGGCAGGTACTGCCTGCGCTGCTTTTCCGCGTACTCCTCAAGCACAAGGTTGGTTTCTTCAGCGATAATGTTCAGGTTCGGCCTGAAAATGTAGCCGCGGACATGGTGTGACTGGAACACAGCTATTTCCTCGGCCGGCAGGTTGTAGCGCCACTTCGCAGGCGGGTGGAACGAAAACTCCTGTGACGGCTTGTAGTACAACGGCCCGAGCTGCGAGCACCCGGCTCCGACGAAAGCAGATGCAACCAGGATGATTAAAGTTAACTTCCTTCTCATACCCTCAGCGCCTCCCTCATGGTAAAGAAAAATGGATTTTAAGACATCCGGCCGATGACAGTCAAGAGTAAACATGCCTGAGCCAGTCCCAATTTTGCAAGTCAAGAAACATGTTAGCACCAACCACTTCCTGTTTCGCAAATCCGAAATCGGCAGATAAGCGCTTCCTCCCGTATGTCCAATCGCCCCTGGTAACAAATGTGCGAAATTTACAAATTTTACTTCCAGGCGGGTGGTATGGGGAATTCGTAACTCACTGTCAGAAAAGGGTGTTACGGAGACGCAATGTCCAAAAACGGGAAAGGCATTTGTAAATTTTTTGACGTTTTTAGACCGGTTCCGCCAGGATGGCGAATAATTGCCGTAACTCCTTGCCTCGTAAGGCAGTTGCGTCAAGCCAATACATGTGCGTTTACGTAACATCTTATACCCCAACAACTTCTAAGTCTGCCACAGAGACACAGAG